>JAHHTV010000163.1 GCA_020024395.1 Anaerotignum sp.
ATATTAAATATGTTTTTTACGACGCACAAGTGCAGGCTATGGGAATTAACAACACACAAGCAGCATTTATGATTTCTGTGTATGGTATGATAAATGCAATATTATATATCCCTGGTGGCATATTGGCAGATAAATTCAATCCGAAAAAAGTATTGGTGATTTCGTTATTGGCAACAGGTATTTTGGCACTGTTATATGCCTTTACATTTAACTATACATTATCGCTTATCATTTGGGCTGGTTTATCGGTTTCTACGGCATTTATTTTCTGGTCATCTCTTATGAAAGCAGTTCGTTTGGTTGGCACGGAACAAGAACAAGGGTTTATGTATGGTATTTATTATGCTTGTAATGGTATCTCGGCAGCAGTTGTACAATCTTTGGCATTGGTTGCATACAATTCAGCAGGTGAAGATATTGTCAATGGATTTTTCCGTGCAGTTATTGTAGGTGCAGTTGCAGTTTTTGTAGCAGCATTGTTGATTATATTCTTTATGAATGGGAAAGAAGATGCAGTTGATGAAGGAGACGGAAAATTCAACTTCAAAGATGCAGCTATTTTGCTACGCAAACCAATTATATGGATATTTGCCATCATTGTTATGGTAGGTTATGGATATTATTCTTGTGTTTCTTATTTTACACCATATTTGACAGAGGTCAAAGGTGTTTCTGCTACCGCTTCTGGTGCTGTTTCCATTGTTCGAAATTATGTATTCCTGTTGTTGTCCCCGATTGGCGGTTTGATAGCAGATAAAATATTGAAATCCACATCTAAGTGGCTTGCGATTGGTTTTATGGCACTTGCATTCACATTTGTGGGGGTACTGCTTTTGCCAGATAGTATTAGTGGTACGGCAGCAAGTATGTATACACTATTACCAGGGGCATTGGCAATGATGACATATGGTGTTGTATTTTCTACATTGAGTGAATGTGGTATTTCTCGTGTTATGACAGGTACAGCCATTGGTTTGGCTTCCATTATAGGATATTTGCCAGATACGATTTACACGTTGCTTTTTGGTAAGTGGCTGGATGAGTACGGCGGCAGCGGTTATTCTTACATATTTACATTTTTAGCAGTTAGCGGTGTGATTGGTGCAGTTTTAGCGATATTCGTTTATCGTAAAAATAAAAAAGCAACGCAAACACAATAAAACATATTGTTGTATCAATATTTGATATCAGGAAAGGAAGGTTGGTTATGGATAAGGAAAAAATTTATACGGACACAAACAGATGCAAAGGTTGTGGATATTGTATTCATTTCTGTCCAAAGGATGCAATCAGTGTTTCTGCAATCGTGAATGATAAAGGGTATAATGTCATTCAAGTGGATGAAGAAAAATGTATCTGTTGTGGTTCTTGCTATCGTGTATGTCCTGATTACGTATTTGAAATCAGATAATGGGAGGAATAAATTATGGCAAAAGTATTGATGAAGGGAAATGAAGCGTTGGCAGAGGCGGCATTGGCTGCTGGATGTCGTTTTTATAGTGGGTATCCAATTACACCACAAACAGAAATATTGGAATATCTTTCTTGGAGAATGGAAGAAGTAGGCGGCGAATTTATACAGGCAGAATCTGAATTGTCTGGTGTGAATATGGTTTTGGGTGCGGCAGCAGCAGGTGCAAGAGCATTGACATCTTCCGCAGGTCCAGGATTTTCACTAAAACAAGAAGGTATTTCTTACTTGGTGGCGTCTGAATTGCCAGCAGTTATTGTAGATGTTATGCGTATTGGTAGCGGCTTGGGTGATATTGCACAAAGTCAAGGTGATTATTGGCAATTGACAAGAGGCGGCGGACATGGCGATTATCGCACCATTGTATTAGCACCAGCTTCTGTGCAAGAAAATGCAGATTTGATGGTAACAGCATTTGATTTGGCAGAAAAATACACACACCCTGTACTGATTGCATCAGATGCAGCGATTGGTCAAATGATTGAAGCAGTGGAAATTCCTGAATTCATAGAACATGATATTGATAAATATGAATGGAGTTTGAAAGGCTGTAAAAAAGGCGATGAACAAAGAAAAGTGCAAAATGCTTATTACACAAACCCCAATTATGAATATTTCTTGCGTGATAAATATGACAAAATGGTAGCAGAAGAACAACGCTATGAAGCAATTCAAATAGAAGATGCAGAAATTGTGCTTGTGGCTTATGGCATTAGCTCTCGTGTTGCAACAGAAGCTGTGGAAGAAGGCAGAGCAAAAGGTATGAAAATTGGTTTAATTCGTCCTATCACATTGTATCCTTTTCCAGAAAAAGCATTTGCACAAGCAAAAGAAGCAAAAGCATTTTTGACAGTAGAAATGAATATTTTGGGACAAATGGTAGATGATGTGAAATTGGCAACTGGCGGTGCAAAACCAGTGGAACATTATGGTTCTATTTTTGCAATTCCTGAAACAGATGGTATTTTGGAAAAAGCACAGGCAGTATTGAGTGCAATAAAGGAGGGTAAATAATTATGAAAGTAAAAGCTCCTGAAACCGTTACATTTACACAAAGTGGTTTTTGTCCAGGTTGTGGACATGGTTTGGCAGTTCGTTTGATTGCCGAAGTAGCAGAAGAATTGGGATTGAGCGAAAAGCTGTTGACAGTTGTAGACGTAGCTTGTGGCTCTTTGAATATTGACTCTTGGAGATTTGATACCATTATGGCAGCACATGGTAGACCAATTGTAACAGCCATTGGTGCAAAAAGAGTTAGAAAAGAAAATCCTGTTTTGGCATATGTTGGTGATGGTGCAGCTTATTCTATTGGTATGGCAGAAACCATGCACGCTGCAATTCGTAATGATAATGTCATTACAATCGTTATTAACAATAGCTTGTTTGGTATGACAGGTGGTCAATGTGCACCAACTTCTCTGCCTGGACAAAGAACAACCTCTACACCATATGGTAAAGATGCAGCAAAAGCTGGTATGCCTTTTAATGTTGTAGATGCTTTCTCTGGTTTGAAAATTGGATATCTGGCTCGTGCGGCTTTGTGTGATGTTGCAAATATGAACAAAGCAAAACAGTATATCAAAAAAGCATTTGAAAAACATATGGCAGGCGATGGATTTTGTTTGGTAGAATTGCTCTCTGCTTGCCCAACAAACCTGAATATGGCACCTGTTGCAAGTATGGAAAGAATTAAAACAGATATGATGCCATATTTCCCGATTGGAGAATTCCAAGAACATAAGAAAGGAGAATGAGTAATGGTTGAAATTATTTGTGCAGGTTTTGGCGGACAAGGTGTATTGACAGCAGGTATGATGTTGATTGATGCAGGTATGGAACAGGGGAAAAATGTATTGTTTTATCCTTCCTATGGTTCTGAAATGAGAGGTGGTACAGCAAACTGTTCTGTAAAAATTAGTGATAAAAAAATAGCAAGTCCGATATGTAAAACATTAGATATTTTATTTAGTATGAATGCCCCTGCGATTGATAAATTTGAATCTCGTTTGAAACCAGGCGGTTTATTGCTGGTAAATTCCTCAGTTGTACCAGATGATAGAACATATCGTGATGATATTAAAGTGGTAAAAGTACCAGTAACAGATATTGCAACAGAACTGGAAAATCCAAAAGGTGCAAATATTGTGATGTTGGGGGCTTTGGCAGCAAATAGTGATTTGTTTACACCAGAATATATGGAAGAAGCGATTGAAAAATTCTTCTTGAAAAAGGGTAAGAAAAATCCGAAAAATGCACTCTGTTTCCAAAGAGGTGTAGCAGGAAAATAATATTGGAGGGATACATATGGATTTGACAAAATTGTTGAAACCAAAA
>JAHHTV010000164.1 GCA_020024395.1 Anaerotignum sp.
GTAGAAAATTTATCGAATTTGTTTTATATCATAGATAGGATTTGGAAATATAATTTATAAAAAATATTTGGCGTTTTATATATTTAGCAACACGGTTTTACAGTGCATGACATTGGATATAGTGCTGTGCTGTACGACACTTTATAAAAGGTCTAAAAGGAGGGAGTGAACAAGAAAACGGAAGGAAATAGAAAAAGGGAGTGCCATATGAGTTTGGTGCATTGATGAGGGTTTTTGATAAAAATTTTATAAATATGGTAACTCCTGAAAACAGAACAACAAATACCTTGAGGAGAGAATGTAGAAGGGAGAATATGTAATGAATAAAATTAAGGGCAAGGATATACTGGCAGTTGGCTTGACTATGTTTGCAATATTCTTCGGTGCAGGAAATTTGATATTTCCACCATACCTAGGAAAAATTACAGGCAATGAGTGGTTTCTTGGTTTCTTCTTTTTCTTTATTGTAGATGTTGGCGTTTCGATGCTTGCCATTTTTGCAACCATCAAAAGCCAAGACCTTTCCATGACTGGTGTACCAAGCAGACTTGGGAAAAAAGCAGCAACCGTTGTTGCAATCATTATTGCAACTTGTTTGGCACCCTGTCTTGCTGTACCAAGAACGGCTGCTACAACTTTTGAGATGGGTTGGGCACAAATGTTTCCGAATTTGAGTATTTGGGTTTTTAGTTTTGTTTTCTTTGCAGTGGTTTGTTTTTTAACCATACGTCCTTCTAAGGTTGTTGATATTGTAGGAAACTATCTGACACCGATATTGGTATTATGTATTTTGGTATTGTTGGTACTTGGTATTGTAGACCCCATTGGACCTATTGCACTGACATCTCAGGTAGAAACCATCAAAGAAGGTATTATCAATGGGTATCAAACAATGGACCCTCTTGGTATTGGGCTGGTGATTGTTGCTATCATGGGTGCAATTACTGAAAAAGGATATACAACACAAGAAATACAGTCACGTCTTTTGACAAAAGCGGCAATCATTGCAGGTGTTTTATTATTTATTGTATATGGTGGATTGAGTTATTTGGGTGCAACTGTTTCTAATGGCGGATTTGAAGATTACAATCAGGCGGCTTTGGTTGTTGCATTGACACAAGAACTGATGGGAACATGGGGCGTTGTCATGTTAGCAGTAATTGTATTGTTTGCCTGCCTGACAACAGCAATCGGTCTGACTTCTGGCTTTGCGGGGACATTGGAAAAATTGACAGATGGAAAATGCAAATATAAAGTAACTGTCATTGTGATGTCAATTTTCTCTTTTGTAGTTTCCAATGCAGGGATTTCCAAAATTATCAGCGTTGCAGCACCAATTTTGTCTGTCATATTCCCTTGCTTCATCACAATGACAGTATTGATGTTCTTTGGAAAATATGTGAAAAACGATAATGTCATTCGTTGTGCAACTGTATTTGCTTTTGTAATCAGTTTGTCTGAAGTATTGACAAGTTTGGGTATTCCACTGACTTATACAAAAATGTTACCACTTTCACAATATCAGTGTGCATGGATTGTGCCAGCGATTGTAGGTGGTATTGTTGGGCATTTTATTCCATCAAAGAAAGTATAATTTGTTTGCAAAAATTGTCCGCTGCTAGGCAATGATAAATCAGATAGCAATTATGAATAAAGCATATATATCATAAATGGGTGAAAAAGATAAGGAGGAAAGTTATGAAAAAACTAATGACAGGTAATGAAGCTTTGGTGCAAGGTGCATGGGAAGCAGGTGTTTTGGTGGCTTCCGCATATCCAGGTACACCATCTACAGAAATTGTGGAAAATATGTCTGGACATAAAGAAGTTTATTCTGAATGGGCACCCAATGAAAAAGTAGCAATGGAAGCAGCCATCGGTGCGTCTATTGCAGGGGTAAGAAGTCTTGCTTCTATGAAACACGTTGGACTGAATGTTGCCGCAGACCCATTGTTTACATTTGTGTATACTGGTGTAAATGGTGGTATGGTTGTGATTAGTGCAGATGAACCAGGACAACATTCCTCACAAAATGAACAAGATAACAGAAACTATGCAAGAGCGGCAATGATGCCAATGATGGAACCTGCAACCAGTGCAGAGGCAAGAGATTTTATGAAAGAAGCATATGAAATTTCAGAACGTTTTGATACACCTGTTCTGATGAGAATGACAACAAGAGCTTGTCATTCAAAAGGTTTGGTGGAATGTGGGGAAAGAATGGAACCTGCACCTGTAAAACCTTATCAAAAAGATGCAAAAAAATATGTTATGGTGCCTGCACATGCAAAATTGCGTAGAGTGGTATTGGCAGAAAGATTGGAAAAACTGAAAGAATTTTCTGAACAAACACCAATGAACTTTATAGAAGATAATGGTAGTAAAATTGGTGTTATCACATCTGGTATGTGCTATTGCTTTGCAAAAGAAGTGTTTGGTGATGAAGTAAATTATTTGAAACTGGGATTTACATATCCACTACCAACCAAAAAAATAACAGAATTTTGCCAAGGATTAGACACAATCTATGTGATTGAAGAAAATGACCCTTTGATTGAAGGCGAAGTGCAGAAATTGGGATTTGCAGTAAAAGGGAAAAATACATTCCCTGCATATGATGAATTGACATCTGATGTCATTAGAAAAAGTGTGTATGGAGATGCGTTTGATACCCTCACATATGATAAAGAAAAAGTGGTACCTAGACCACCCGCTCTTTGTGCAGGATGTCCTCACCGTGGATTTTTCTATGATTTAGGAAAGAGAAAAAATGTTATGGTAACAGGCGATATTGGTTGTTATACATTGGGTTTTGCAGAACCTTATAATGCATTGGATAGCTGTGTATGTATGGGTGCTGCTTTCTCTACAGGGCATGGTGCTGCAAAAGCATTTGAACAAAAAGGCGAACATACCAGAGTGGTAGGGGTTATGGGGGATTCTACATTCTTCCATACAGGTATCAATTCTCTGACAGAATGTTTGTATAACAATTCTAAAACTGTAAGCGTTATTTTGGATAATAGAATTACAGGTATGACAGGACATCAAGAAAATCCTGGCTCTGGGAAACATGCGGATGGCAGTTCTGCAACAGCGATTGATATTGAAACAGTATGTAGAGCATTGGGTGCAAAAAATATCAGAACCATTGACCCCAATAATCTAAAAACCGTGAAAGAAACACTGGATTGGGCTTTGACATTAGATGAACCTTCTGTTATCATCACAAAATGGCCTTGTGTATTGAAAAAATTTAGCGAAGATGATAAAGAACATTTCCCCACAGCTTATACAACAAAAGATGTTGTGGATACAGAAAAATGTATTGGATGTAAAATGTGCTTAAAAACAGGTTGTCCTGCATTGTTTATTGACCGTGAAACCAAAAAAGCAGGCATTGACTCTCTGCAATGTGTGGGCTGTGGTGTGTGCGAACAGGTTTGCCCAACACAAGCAATCGGAAAAGAATGAATAAATCATCAAAGATAGAAAACAAAATATATTTTGGTGGTTGGCGTAGGCATACAAAAAGCTATATTTACATCAAAACTGATGTTATTGGTTCTGATAGGAAAGTGAGCAAAATTCATGATACAAGACAAATACACAATGTATTTATGTCAAGTATCATGAATGATGCCTATGTGTGTGATTACAAAAATAGTGAAATATTTTTCTAAGTTGATACAACAAAAATACAATCCATATTGGAATGTCTTTTGTATCAAAATGTGCAGATACAGCAAAAGGTAAAACAGAATGGAGGTAAAAATATGTATAACCAATATTGTTATGGTC
>JAHHTV010000165.1 GCA_020024395.1 Anaerotignum sp.
AAACAGTGGTAATACTATGTCTTATATACAATATTTTGTCAATACCTTTTTTTCATTTTTTTGATTTTTTTTATGTTTTTTCACAAAATCCTTTGTTTTTCGCCTTTTTCACATCATCTGCCGCACTTTCTTTCTGGTTTTTCTTTTATAAAAGTGGTACAATAACAAAATAATAAACAAAAGACACATCGTCATTATAGAAGGGAGTTCATTTTTATGAAATCAGTCACAGAACGTTTTTTAACATATATTAAGCACCCAACCACATCTGACGAAAATTCCGCTTCTTTTCCAAGCACAAAACAACAACTTATGTTTGCAGATTTTCTTGTAAAAGAGTGTCAAATTATAGGTTTAGCGGATGCGAGTGTTGACCGTTTTGGTTATGTCACCGCAAGCATACCTGCCACCAAACCCAATGCACCTACCATTGGTTTTATTGCACACATGGACACCAGCCCAGACGCCAAAGGTGAAAATATCATGCCGCATATTGTACACAACTATGATGGTTGTGTCATTCCATTAAATGGTATCACACTTTCCCCTGATGAATTTCCATCATTAAAACAATATATTGGTGACACGCTTATCACAACAGATGGTACCACGCTTTTGGGTTCTGATGATAAAGCAGGCATTGCAGAAATACTCACTGCTGCAGAATATCTCATCTCTCACCCAGAAATTCCACATGGAAAAATCTGCATTGCTTTCACACCAGATGAAGAAGTCGGCAGAGGTGCTGACTATTTTGATGTCAAAAAATTCGGTGCAGATTTTGCCTACACACTAGACGGCGGCAAAATTGGTGAATTGGAATATGAAAATTTCAATGCCGCACAAGCAGTCATACGCATCAAAGGAAAAAGTGTACACACAGGCACAGCCAAAAATATGATGGTCAATGCAACCTTAATCGGCACAGAAATTGCCGCTTTGCTTCCAGAAAAGGAAGTTCCTTCTAAAACAGAAGGTTATGAAGGTTTTTTCCATTTATCTTCTTTTGAAGGCAATGTTTCACAAGCAACTTTAACTTATCTCATTCGAGATTTCAACACACAAACATTTGACCATCGCAAAAATTTGTTAGAGCTCATTGTTGCACGCAAAAATATACAATATGCAAATGCCCTTACATTGGAAATGAAAGACCAATACTATAATATGTCATCTCAACTGTGTGATTGTATGGAAATTGTAGAACTTGCAAAACAAGCCATGTTTGCTTGTAACATCACACCCATTGTACAGCCCATTCGTGGTGGTACAGATGGTGCAAGGCTTTCTTTCATGGGTTTGCCTTGCCCAAATCTGTTTGCAGGTGGACACAATTTCCATGGACCATATGAATATATTCCTGTTTCTTCTATGGAAAAAGCAGTGGAAATGATTGTCAAAATTGTAGAATTGGGTGCAACCCTTGACTTTCCAAAAAAGATGTGATACCATCTTTTCATATAGAAAAAAGCATAGATTGAGTATATGGGCAAAATCGGTTACAATCAAAGAGAGTAGTGCGGTTGGTGAAAGCATTACAGCACGATATTTGTAAATTACGCCTCATGAGCTTTGTGCAGGAAATGGCACAACGGTTTGTCAGCCGTTACAAAGACCGAAAGATGTTTGTCTTTTTGTATATTTTTATTGACAAAACATAAATAAAGGTGGTACCACGGGTTCTCTCGTCCTTTGACGATAGAGCCTTTTTTTTATATTTTTTTACCCACAAAAAGACCATACACTTTTCAACCGTTTTACCAATGCCTGTATCTATTTTCATCTTTGTAAATAAAAACATAACACATAAGAAAGGATTGATACAATGAATGCTTATGAAATTTTGAAAGAACGTGGATTTATCGAACAACTGACCCATGAGGACGAAATCAAAGCGCTTTTTGAAAAAGGCGGTGTCACATTCTATATTGGTATCGACCCCACTGCGGATAGTCTTCATGTTGGACACTTTTTGACAATTATGGCAATGGCACATATGCAGCGTTGTGGCAACCGTCCCATATGCCTTATGGGTGGCGGCACAGGTATGATTGGTGACCCTTCTGGCAAAACCGATATGCGTAAAATGATGACAACAGAAACCATCGACCATAATGTTGCTTGCATCAAAAAGCAACTTTCTCGTTTCATTGATTTTGACAATGATAAAGCCATCATTGTCAACAACGCAGACTGGCTCAGAAATTTGAATTATATCGAATTTTTGAGAGAAGTTGGTGTGCATTTTTCTGTCAATCGTATGTTGGCAGCAGATTGCTTCAAAACCCGTATGGAAAAAGAAGCTGGTTTATCTTTCTTGGAATTTAACTACATGATTATGCAAGGTTATGACTTCTACGAACTGCATAATCGTTATAACTGTACTTTGCAGCTAGGTGGTAATGACCAATGGTCAAACATCATCGCTGGTGTAGAACTCATCCGTAGAAAAACATCCAAACCCGCTTATGGTATGACATTCAAACTTCTGACAAACAGTGAAGGTGTCAAAATGGGCAAAACCGTTGGTGGTGCTGTATGGCTTGACCCTCAAAAAACATCTCCTTACGAATTTTACCAATACTGGAGAAACATTGGTGATAAAGACGTTGAAAAATGCTTAGCATTGCTGACATTTTTACCTATGGACGAAGTACGTCGTTTGGGTGCTTTGGAAGGTAGCGAAATCAACACAGCAAAAGAAGTCCTTGCATTTGAACTCACCAAAATCGTACACGGCGAACAAGAAGCACAAAAAGCACAAGACGCAGCAAGAGCATTATTTGGCAAAGGTGCTGTTGCAGGTTCTGCTCCTGAAACAAAAATTGCTGCTGCCGATTTTGCACAAGGCATGGATATTCTCACACTCCTTACAACCATTGGTGTTGTACCTTCTCGTTCTGAAGCAAGACGTGCTGTACAACAAGGCGGTGTCAAAATTGCAGAACAACCTATCACAGACATTGATTTCAAAATCACCACAGACCTTTTCACAGATGGTACCCTTTTGGTACAAAAAGGCAAAAAAACATTCCACAATGTTGTTTTAGCATAATCATCAAATCCCTTTTCCAATATGGAAAAGGGATTTTTTGTACACAATATTCTTTTTATTTTTTCATCATTTTTATTGTATTTTCATATACACAAGCGTATACTTTTCTTGTAGTGCAAACTGTATTATTTTGATGTACAAAGGAGGATTTTACAATGACAAAAAAAGTTTTGATGTTAGCTGGTGATTTTACAGAAGATTACGAAACCATGGTACCTTTCCAATCTTTGCAAGTATTGGGGTATCAAGTTGATGTTGTATGCCCCGAAAAAAAAGCAGGCGATATCATTCGCACTGCCATACATGATTTTGAAGGTGAACAAACATACACCGAAAAAAGAGGACATAATTTTGCATTAACAGCAGACTTTGACGCTGTCAACACAGCTGATTATATTGGTTTATTCATCACTGGTGGACGTTCTCCGGAATATTTGAGATTATACCCCAGAGTTATTGAAATCATACAGGAATTTTTCAAAGACAACAAACCTGTTGCTGCCATTTGTCATGGGCCACAACTTCTAACCGCTGCAAATGTACTCAAGGGTAAAAAAGCAACCGCATATCCTGCTGTTGGACCTGACATCACATTAGCAGGCGGCGAATACATCTCTATAGATGCAGATAAAGCCGTGGTAGATGGTAACTTAGTCACTTCTCCCGCATGGCCTGGAGATGCTGCCATTGTCAAAGAATTTGTAAAACTCTTGGGGGCAAAAATCGAAATCTAATTTATAC
>JAHHTV010000166.1 GCA_020024395.1 Anaerotignum sp.
AGATAATATTCTTTTGTATATTCTAACAAAGCAGGAATATCAGAAGCAATAAAGTTTTCATTTTTGCCAATACCCACCAACAAAGGGCTATCTTTACGCACAGCAAGCATTTCATCTGGTTTATCCTGACACAATATACCAAGTGCATAAGAACCTCTGATTTTACCAATCACTTGAATGAGTGTATCCACCATATCCCCATTGTAATAATAATCAAACAACTGAGCCACAACTTCTGTATCTGTTTCAGACTGGAACACATAACCTTTTTCTTGCAATTGTGCTTTCAACTGTAAATAGTTTTCAATAATCCCATTATGTACCACAGAAATTTTGCCACTCATGCTACTATGTGGATGAGAATTTACATCGCTAGGTGTACCATGTGTTGCCCATCTTGTATGACCAATCCCCATACAACCTTTTACGCCACCCATATCATTCACTTTTGCATCCAAATCTGCCAAACGACCTTTTGTTTTCACAACTTGCAGACCTTGATTATATATTGCAATTCCTGCAGAGTCATATCCTCTATATTCCAATTTTTTCAAACCCTGTATCAAAACAGGAGCTGCTTCATTCTGCCCAACATATCCAACAATACCACACATAATTTTTACCTCCAAATATTTTATTCACACGTTATCTTTTTTTTGTCCGTCCAATTTCTCAAACGTTTTGTAAAAGACCTACGACCCTGTGTGAAAGGGCGGGAAGTATCCGCCGAACCATTTCGATAACTTCCACCTCGTCAACCGTATCTGCACTACGGTTCTGGCGCTTTTTTTCAAATCATTTGTTTTTTTCTCCTCCTTTTTGTTTGCTCTGTGCAGAAGGCAGATTTGCCCTTTCAAGCAATATCGAAAGCATTATATCATGAAACAAAAATTCGGTAAAGAAAAAAATTCTTAAAATTATACAAAACAAATTGTTTGTATGGCTACTCTATGTCGTACCATTCTGTATTATGTCAATATTGCAAAAATAAAAAATCCAACAAATTGTTGGGTCTTTTTGACATAACCGATGTTATATATGTTTTTCATGCAAAAATGCATTATTTACGATAAATAAAATTGATTAAGCCTTTGTTACGTTTGCAGCCTGAGGGCCTTTTGCACCCTGTACCACTTCAAATTCTACTTCCTGACCTTCTTCCAATGTTTTGTAGCCTTCTGCTTGGATAGCAGAGAAGTGTACAAATACATCATCTTCGTTTGGTACGGAAATAAAACCGAAACCTTTTTCTGCATTGAACCATTTAACTGTACCTTTTTTCATTACAAAATCCTCCTACTATTTGGAAAAAAATAAAAATTGTTACGATTTCATACTACCATATATTTCTAACAGTGTCAACGAATACTTCCATATTCTATGTCTTTTCTAACAACAATGTATTACGAATTTCGATAATTTTCATCTTCTTGAAGATTATCAGATAAAATTGCCGCTCTTGCCAAAGCATCACAACGTTCATTGCCCGGATTATCCGCATGACCTTTCACCCATTGAAACTTGACATCATGCCGTTCTAACTGCTTGAGCATATCTTCCCATAAATCCACATTAGACGCTTTTTCTTTTTTGTTTCTCTGCCAGCCGTTTTGTTTCCATTTTGTCACCCAACCTTTTGTAATGGCATCTACCACATATTTAGAGTCGCTGTACAACACCACATGACAGGGTTCTTTCAATGCTTCCAATGCTTTTATCACAGCCAACATTTCCATACGATTGTTTGTTGTGACACGATACCCCGCCGACAATTCTTTTTTTGCGGAGCCATATAACAACAATGCACCATAACCACCTGCCCCAGGATTGCCAGAGCAAGCACCATCTGTATAAATTTCCACTGTTTTCATATTTTTGCCTCCTTCAAAAAGGCATCTGCCACAACCAAATCTTCTTTTGTTGTAATTTTGATATTGCGATAACTGCCCAAAACCACTTTGATATGATTTCCGGCAAATTCTGCCACAGACGCATCATCTGTACCTAAAAAATCTTTTTCTTTTGCATATTCATATGCATTTGTGATAATCTCTTTGCGAAAAGTCTGTGGTGTTTGTATCTGCCATAACAAATCACGGTCAGGTGTTTGTTCTGCCATACCATCTTTTGTACATATTTTGATTGTATCCTTTGCAGGCACACCTATCACAGCACCATCATATATTTTTGCTGCCGCAATACTATCTGCAATCATTTGCTCTGTCACAAAAGGACGCACCCCATCATGAATGAGTACCATATCTGTTTCTTTTTCCAATACTGCCAATCCATTTGCCACAGAATGTTGTCTTTCTTTTCCCCCCAAAACAATATGCTTTACTTTTTTCCATTGATATTTTTTGCATAATGCCTGTATATCTTCCATACCCTCTGCACTTGCCACAATCACAATATTTTGTATCAAATCGCTTTTTTCAAAAACTGCAACTGTCCAAGCCAATATTTCTTTTCCACAAATTTGCAAAAACTGTTTGCTGATTTGTGTTCCCATGCGTTTGCCTTTACCTGCTGCCATAATCATTGCTGTATTTTGCAATGTTTCGTTTCCCCCTTTCTTTTGATACAACAAAAGGCGTATTTTTTTTACGCCTTTCATTTTGGTTATGCAACCATTTTTGTAAATATCATACGCCCTGCCGCTGTTTGTAACACACTTGTGACAGATACTTTTTTTGTTTCTCCAATAAATTTGTTGCCACCATCTACAACAATCATGGTACCATCATTCAAATATGCAATGCCTTGCCCCATTTCTTTTCCAACTTTGATAATTGTAACCTGCATTTCTTCCCCTGGTAACACAACTGGTTTTATGGCATTGGCAAGTTCATTGATGTTTAATACACGCACACCTTGAAATTCTGCCACTTTGTTCAAATTAAAGTCATTTGTCACAACAAATGCATCCATACTTTCTGCCATTTTCAAAAGCATAGAATCCACTTCCATTTGTTGTGGTACAGAAAATTCTTTGATTTCCACAGGAACTGCAAGCTGTTTTTGTATTTCATTCAAAATATCTAACCCACGTCTGCCACGGTTTCTTTTTAAGGCATCTGCCGAATCTGCAATATGTCGCAATTCTTCCAATACAAAATCAGGAATGATAATTTTCCCTTCAATAAATCCTGTCTGCAACAAATCCATAATTCTGCCATCAATGATAACACTGGTATCCAGTATTTTTGGTCTACCATACAACACGCCTTCTTGTTGCAAAGGATTTGTTTGTATCAAAATTTTTTGCAAATCCGTCACATTCACTTCGTCCTTTTTTCTTCTTGCAACTCGAAAACCCAAAACACCTAAAAGCACATTCAACAACACAATGATAAATGTTCCAACCGTGCCAAAGCTACGAAACGCCAAGCCAATCAAATTGGCAATCACCAAACCAATCAAACAACCAAATACAGCAAATACCAATTCTTTGAAATTCATTTTTGTTAAGCGTTCTTCTGTTTGTGATAGTCTTTTTATGAGTATATCCGTCAGTTTACTTGAAAATAAAAAATAAAATATGAGTCCGATAAAAATTGCACCAATGATAGGCACATATATTGCCAAATTATGAGATATATGAAAAATATCCATGACCAAAACCATGTGTAACACCGCAAACATCATTGCTGTTGTTACCAAACTGACAATCACTCTCAACAATCGTTTCAACCCAAATCACCTCC
>JAHHTV010000167.1 GCA_020024395.1 Anaerotignum sp.
ATAGAGCGTTCGGCTCCGGACCGAAAGGCCGCAGGTTCGAATCCTGTAGAGTGCATAAAACAGATAAAATTATGTGAATTTGCATAATTTTATCTGTTTTTTTATATTATCAGAATATTAGAAGATAGCAAAGTGTTTTGAAAAAAGAGCAATATTAGATATTGACATATGTCAAAAATGGAGTATACTAAAATCATAACCAACATATGTCAGAAACAAAAGGAGGGATAGCATGCCAAGACCAAGAAAATACAGGCGTGTGTGTTCCATGCCAAAAAGTAGCCGTTTTGTACCTGATGGAGAAAATATTTCAAAAGAAGAAATTTGTATGACGGTTGATGAATATGAAACATTGCGATTGATTGACTTATTGGGCTATACACAAGAAGAATGTGCAAACCAGATGGGCATTGCCCGCACAACGGTGCAAGGCGTGTATAACGATGCCAGAAAAAAGGTTTCAGAAGCATTGGTTTTTGGAAAACCTCTTTTTATCGCAGGGGGAGAATATTTGCTTTGTGAAGGCATGGAAAAACCTTGTGGAAAAAAATGCCATACCATGTGTTGTAAAAAAGAAATGGAACATCAATAAATAGAACGGAGATGGATAATATGAGTGAAGCTTGTTCTCATGATTGTGGTAGTTGCGGTTCAGATTGCGGCAAACGCAAACCCGCAGATTTTTTGGTAGCACCCAATCCAAATAGCAGTATCAAAAAAGTGATTGGGATTGTTAGCGGCAAAGGCGGCGTGGGCAAATCCATGGTAACATCTACATTGGCAGTGTTGATGCAAAGAAAAGGCAAACAAACAGCAATATTGGATGCTGACGTGACAGGCCCATCTATTCCAAAAGCATTTGGTATGAAACAAAAAGCTTATGGTACAGAATTGGGTATGATGCCTTGCAAAACAAAAACAGGTATTGATGTGATGTCTGTGAATTTGCTTTTGGATAATGATACAGACCCTGTGGTTTGGCGTGGGCCTGTGATTGCAGAAACAGTAAAACAGTTTTGGCGTGATGTGGTTTGGCAAAATGAAGAATATATGTTCATTGATATGCCACCTGGAACAGGTGATGTACCTTTGACAGTGTTCCAGTCCATCGCATTGGATGGTATTGTGATTGTGACATCTCCACAGGAACTTGTGGGCATGATTGTAGATAAAGCGGTGAAAATGGCAGAAATGATGCATGTACCAATATTGGGTATTGTAGAAAATATGTCGTATTTTGCTTGTCCAGACTGCGGCAAAATGCATAAAATATTCGGTGAAAGCCATATTGATGAAATTGCAGCAAGACATAACATTCCAATGGTTTGCAAATTGCCGATTAACCCAGAAATTGCGGCAAGATGTGATAGAGGAGAAACAGAAGATTTTGAAGGGGATTGGTTAGACCCTATGGTGGAATTTTTGGAAAAATTATCATGATTTTATATAAATGAGGAGGCATATCACATGAAAAAAATAATTGCAGTAACATATGAAAATGGTCAAGTATTCCAACATTTTGGGCACACAGAACAATTCCAGTTATTTACAACAGAAGATGGTAAAATCGTATCCGATGAAATTGTATCCACAAACGGCAATGGACATAGCTTGTTGGCTGATTTCTTGGTAGTACATGGTGCTTCTGTACTGATTTGTGGTGGTATTGGTGGCGGTGCAAAACAAGCGTTGGCACAAAAAAATATTGAATTGTTTGGTGGCGTTACTGGTGATACCAAAAAAGCAGTGACAGATTATTTGGCAGGCAATTTGGTATATAATCCAGATGTGGCTTGTTCCCATCATGGAGAACATGACCACGAACATTGTGGAGAACATGACCATAACTGTGGCGGACACTAAATCATAATAGAAAATACACATTCCTTTTTGGAATGTGTATTTTTTTATAGGAAAAAAGGGATATTTGGAGTATGATAATAGCAATATATAAAATAGGAGGTGTTTTAGTATGAAATCAATATATACAATTGGTAATGTTGATACCATGAGAAAACGACAGCCAAAAGTGGAGGCTGTTGTGACAGAAAATGATAAAATATTAGCTGTGGGAAAACGAAAAGATTTGGAAACAAAAGCGGAGCGTACTGTGGATTTGGAAGGAAAAACATTGCTGCCTGCTTTTGTAGATAGTCATAGCCATTTGGCAGGTGTGGCAAATGGTATGTTGCAGGTGGATTTGTCAGAAGTGGTATGTTTTGCAGAAGTAAAAGAAAAAATATTGGATTTTATCAAAATGAGTGGATTGAAAAAAGGGAATTGGATATTGGCAAAGGGTATCAATCATGGGAATTTGAAAGAAAAACAACTGCCAACAAAATTATTTTTAGATGAAATTACAACAGAATATCCTTTGGTGGTGCAACATGCATCAGGTCATTCGGGTGTTTGGAATAGTGCAGGCTTGGAAAAATTGGGTATCACTGCACAGACACAATATCCAAGTGGTGGTAGAATCCATTTTGAAACAGGGATATTGGAAGAAGCCGCATTCATAGAAATGATACAAAAAGTCCCTATGCCGTCTTTGCAAGCGTTGTCTGATGCATTTGTACAAGCACAACACTTGTATGCATCGTATGGAATTACTACGATACAAGAAGGGATGTTTATGGCACCATTGCAAGGGATATATCAAATGCTGTATGCAGAAAAAAAGTTGTTTTTAGATGTTGTGGCATATATGGATTTGTTGCATGACCCTGCATTGATAGATGCATTTCCAAAGTGCAAAAATCAATATGATAATCACTTGAAAATTGGTGGGTATAAAGTGATATTGGATGGCTCACCACAAAGTAAAACAGCATGGACAACAAAACCATATTGTGATGGGACAAATGGATTTCCGTTGCTAGAAGATAAAAAATTGTTTGATTTGGTGGCATATGTTGTCAAACAAAAACAACAATTATTGATGCACGCAAATGGGGATGCTGCTATAGACCAGTATTTGCGTGTATATGGGGCAGTCAAAGAGCAGTTTGGCGATGCAGTACGTCCAGTGCTGATTCATGGACAGATGGCAAGAATAGACCAGCTACAAACTATGAAGCAGTTGGGTGTGACACCTTCCTTTTTTGCGGCACATGTATATCATTGGGGAGATTTGCACTATGTACAAATGGGGGCAGAAAGAGGCTCACAAATTAGCCCATTACATTCTGCGATGTTGTATGACATACCGTTTACATTGCACCAAGATGCACCCGTGATACAACCAAATATGATGGAGACTGTTTGGTGTGCAGTGACAAGAAAAACGAAAAATGGTCAAACATTGGGTGGGTTTGAAAAAATTACACCATATGATGCCATTTATGCATTGACATATCAATCTGCAAAACAATACGGAGAAGAAAGTCAAAAAGGCAGTATCAAAGCAGGCAAACAAGCAGATTTTGTGATATTGGATAAAGACCCAATGCAGATAGACCCTGAAGAATTGCGAAATGTTGGCGTATTGGTAACTATAAAAGATGGTAATACAATTTATCAAGGTACATGATATCAGAATATTTTTTGATTTGAAAATATCGGCATTTTTGCTATAGACATTGTATTTTGAGAAAAAACCGTTTGAAAAAAATAAAATGAGTAAAGAAAAAAGTATGCATTTTTACAGAAAAAGTGCATACTTTTTTTATATAACAATTCAAAAAACAAATGTACATAAGGAAAAGAC
>JAHHTV010000168.1 GCA_020024395.1 Anaerotignum sp.
GATACGTAGTTGTGCCGCAACCATATTTGGGTATTTTATCAGTGCTGGATTTTGTAATCATGTAAAAAATGATGATACACAAAACACATCTGCTATCACCACAAAAAATATACAATCCAAAAATCAAGACACAACTATATCCCAAAAAATAGGCTTTCTTGCAGAAGATATACAGCCAACATTCCCAACACAACCCAAACAAAACAACACAACACAAAAAGCAAATTGTTTGCATCAACAAGTTTTGATTGTTGCAAGTTGTGGATTGGTTGCTTTGATTGTCATTTGCATTTTTCGCAACTTTTATATTACAGAAAGTCATACCATTCCTATATTGTCTCAATTACAAGATTTTGTTGTGGGTAGTATTGGATTTTTGGTTGGATATAGCAAAAATCATGTAAAATAATCACAAACAGCCAACAAATATATCTGTTGGCTGTTTGTCAATTTTGGTATATTGTATGTAGCACTTCCAAAAATATATCATTCAATGCTGCATAACTTTGTTTCTTTTTTGTTTCTGTCAATACAATATCTTCTTTACATTTTTGTAAATTTTTTTCTAAATATGTTTGTAATATCGAATTTGGCAATGTTTCGCCTTTTTCTGTTGCTGCTCTTTTTTGTTCTAACAAATCTGTGACAACTGGTTTCAAATCTTGCTCCAATACATCTGCCATCAATGTTTCAAAAAGCATGGGGGGTGGTGTCTGATATTTTTGTATCCATTTTACTGCCAACAAAGGACGCAACACATAAAAATACTTTTTGAATTTTATTGTTTCCCCCGTCAAGTATCTGTCATATTGTTTTTGTGCAGTATGCAAATACTGATACTGTCCTGTTTTTGCTAAAAAATACTGCATCATTTTTGGACGAAATTTCTCCCATATATCACAAGTACGATATACAATCGGGGAGCTAAGCCATTCAAATAATGTCGCATTGGAGCAATGTAACAAACGCAATGCTTTTTGTAAGTCCCAACCGTTAATATCCAATGTTTCATCTAATTGCCATTCTATCACATCTCTTGTTTTTTCCAATTTCAAATAATGCTCTGTATTGCGTATATAAATAAATCGCACATCATAATCACTATTTACAGAAGCAAACCCCCAAGCCCGACTGCCAGACTCCACAGCATATAGTATCACAACATTTTCTTTTTGCTCAATTTCTTTGAGTTTTTGTTCAATCACTGCTCGCATAACACACCTTCTTTCATTCGCTTGCTTTGAAGTTATAAACAGGGCGAATTTGTTTTATGATTTCTATGGTTGGCTCGATATATTTTACAATTTCTTCCATAGACTTGTATGCCATAGGGCTTTCGTCCAATGTGCTACTGTCTGCGGTTGTGGTATAAATTCCTTCCATTTCTTTTTGGAATTCTTGTACAGACAATTCTTTTTTTGCAGTTGTTCTGCTATATATTCTGCCTGCACCATGTGGTGCAGAATAATTCCAATCTGGATTTCCTTTGCCTTTGCAAATCAAACTACCATCTCTCATATTGATGGGAATAAGCAATATTTCATCTTTTTTTGCAGAAACTGCACCTTTTCTCACCATATTATTCTCATGGTCAATGTAATTATGTATTGTTTCAAAATGCGGAAAATCGTTCAATTCTTTTTCAAACAAATGCCCCAATATAATATTTGCGATTTCATGCCTATTTTTGGTTGCATATTTTTGACAATATGTCATATCTTCCAAATACATTTTTCTGTATTCTCCTGTCAAATAACACAATTCTTTTGGCAAATTGATTTCTCTTGCCTCAAATGATTTTTCCAATGCACGAATAGCAGGTTGTATTTCTTTTTTTCTGCCTTCTGCTTTGTATGTTTCAATAATTTTCCTTTTTTCTTCCAACAATGTATCTTTGCCACGTCGAATATCATATGCCAAATTTTGATAAATTTCCGCAACCTGTTTACCCAAATTGCGACTTCCTGTATGAATAACCAAATATTGATTACCCGTATCGTCCACATCCACTTCTATAAAGTGATTGCCACCACCCAATGTCCCAATACTTCTTTCAATATGTTTTGTTTTTTTCAAAGAGCGATAACAATGCAATGACTGCAAACTGGGCAATCTTTCTTTACGTCCTTCATGCACACATTTTCCAGCAGGTACAAAACGGTGTATGATATCATCTAATTGTGCAAAATCTATGGCTTGTTGCCCAATTTCCACCGTCAACATACCACACCCAATATCAACCCCCACAATATTGGGTATAACCTTTTCGCCCAAATCCGCCGTAAATCCAATCACACACCCTGCCCCTGCGTGTACATCCGGCATAATGCGGATACGGCAATCTTTGGCAAAAGACTGTTCACACAATCTTTCAATTTGTTCTTTTGCACTATCTTCCAATGTATCTGTAAATATTTTTGCTTCTGTATATTTTCCTTTTATGATGAGCATACCACCACTCCTTTATTCATTTCCTTGCAAAGCGGTTGTCAACTGTGCCAATAAATCCTGTCCGCCATGTACTTGGATATTACCCACATTTTCGCAAATCCGTTCCAAATACTCCAATTTTTTCAACTGATACAATATTTTGTTTTCTTCCATCAGTTTTGCAGTATTCAACAAAGAACGTGTGGACGCAACTTCTTCTCTGCGAGTGATAACATTTGCTTGTGCTCGTTTTTCTGCCAAAAGCACTGTATTCATAATATCCCGCACATCACCTGGCAATATCAAATCTTTGATGCCTGCATCCAATATATTCACAAAAAACATTTCTTCTTTTTCTTTCAATTTTTGGAATACAAAATCTGAAACTTCTTGTTTGTTTTCCAGCAATTCATCCATGCGGTATTTTGCTACATATTCTCTTAATGCAAGCTGTATGGCAACACGCATTTGTTCTTGATAATCATCAATTTCTGTCGACACCTTGACATAATCGGTAATTTTATAATGAAAAACAAAATTTATACGAATCGTGACTTTATCTTGTGTCAATACCTCTTGCCCATTGATATCCATTTGCAACAAACGCATATCCACAATCCTTACTTGCACTTTTGTTGCAGTTTTCCAGAAGTAATAAATACCTTTATCCAACAAACGCACCAATGTTTTATCGTAATACAGTCTTGCTTTTTCATATTCTGCTACTTCTATTTTCATAAAATGCATTGATGGAAGTTTATCAAAAATATATTTTGGAATATCATCAGAAACCGCCGGTTCTGTAATATCTACCATTTGGAACGTATGTTTTTTCCAAACATTCCAAAAAACATATTTTCCTGTTTGTAGCAAGTCTTGAAAATTTTCATCTACATAATGCAGTGCGATTTCTTGGTCTTTGACTTCCACCATCACCGTCTGCTCTGCAATCTGTGGTTGTTGCAACAATGTTTCCAATGTGCAATATGTGGAAGAAAGTGGTTTTTCCATATCCAATATTTCCACTTCTTTTTGATTATCATATATCATATATTTTCCTGTTTCCAGAATTTTTGCTAATTTTCCATTTTGGAATACCAACCCTTTTTGTTGTTCCAATATCACAATTTTCATGGTAGATGGTATTTTATCAAATATGTATTTTGGCATATCATCACAAGGCGTTGCCTCTTTGATGTCTATAATTTCAAATGTATGTTTTTTCCAAACATTCCAAAAAGCATATTTTCCTGCTTTCAATAGTCCATAATAA
>JAHHTV010000169.1 GCA_020024395.1 Anaerotignum sp.
TGCCTGTGCTGCACTGTTTAGTGCTTGGCTCACAGTCGGATTATCCCCGCCTTGTGCCACAATCACAACCCCCTCCACCTGTGGTGCATATTCTGTCACCATCAATGGTGATTGCACACCTTTTCCATCTTCTGACAACACAATTTTTTGCTCCAAACGATTGCTTTCCTCGTCCCCCTTTCTGCTTTTTTCTGATATTTCTTCTTTTGCCCATACATTTTCTTTCGTGGTACGATATGTAAGCATCACTTTTACCTGCCCAGCCCCTTCAATTTGACTTAAAATCTGTTCCATTTGCTGTTCCAATGTGCGTTCTGTGCGTGTTTGTTCTTTGACATATTCTGTTTGTGCGGTTGTGTTTGCAACATCATTTTCTTTTGTGTTTTGCACTTCTTTTGGTGTCAAAAAATGGCTGCTTCCAAACAAAAGCACAATTCCAAATATCAATGCTATGACAATCTGTCCGGTTGCTTTTTTATTTTCTTTCAAAAAAAATTTTCTGAAAAAATCGTATTTCATAACAGACAGCCTCCCTTACTGTATCTTTCATTTTTATGATGGTGTATTTATCAAAATATTTTCTTCTTCCAAACCATATTTTTTTGCAATGTTGTGTTCCATACCTGCAATTTTTTCTTCCACAATCATTTCCATACCATGGATAACTCCATCTTGTTGTTGCATATCCACAGACAATATTTGTGGATATTCTTTTTGTAATTCTGTTAATATGGTTTGCTCTGCAGTTTTTTCCACCCATTTTTGTTGTAATTGTGTATCATATTCTGGTTGTACGGCAACCATCTGATGCATGGTGATTTCTGTATGTTCTGTATCAAACAATCGCCATATGGGTTCTATCATCGCTGTCAATACCAGAACACCCAACACCCATTTTGTATATTGGCGAAACGTTCCGTTTGGTAAAAACAAACTCGTTGTAGCAGAAAATACAATCAAAGCGGTTATAGTTTTTATATATGCAGTAAATGCCTCTGTCATGCCTGCACCTCCCTTCTAAAAAACGCCAAGCAGCAATATTGCCGAAAACAAAAACATCACCTCAGCCAAAAACACAACACCCAAAAGCAATGCTGTATATTCACCTGCAATACCAATACATTCCACAAGCCTTGTTTCACATATCGACTCTGCAACTGCTGCCGTCAATTTGAATAACAATGTCATCACAACCAATTTGATAAGCAATGGCAAACAAACCAGTATCAAAACCACCACAGCCACAACCATTGTGCCATTACGTAATGTGCCTGCAACTGCCGCAGCTGTATCCACTGCGCCGCCCATCACATCACCAACCACAGGCACTGCATTGACTGCAATTTTTGCGGTTCTCACTGCCAATCCATTCACAACACCACCACCAATTTTTTGCAATGACAACAACAACATAAAACCACCTGCCAAACCTTTCATTCCCCACGAAATACCTTGTTTGAGCAGTTTTGCAAAACGTTGTACCATCGCTTTTTCTGATAAACGGTCTGTCATTTCCAATGCCACTGCTGCCAACAATATTGGCACAATAACCGCTTTCATCAAAAAAGCAATCAATGTACATCCTGTCATCATTGCTGGCCCCATCAATGCTGTTTGTGTCAAATTTCCCGATGATGCTGCCAATGCCAAAAACACAGGCAACATCAAGCCAAATAAATCCGCAGTTTGTCCCACTCTGGAAACCACCGCTTCTGTAATTTCAAAAAAAGTCGTAATCATAATGGCAATCAAAACCATATAACACACATAAAACCCCATTTCACCGACTTCTTTTCCTTGAAACGAGTGACTGACTGTACGCAACACCGCTGCCAATATTGTCACAACCAACAGCTGTATGATGAGCGTTTTTTGTTTTGCAATTTCACCAAATGCCATTTTACCTAATTTTTGCAAAATATCTTTCATAGAAAATGAAACATCGCCTTCAAATAATCCAAATAACAAATCCGAAAAGCTCGTCCCATCCAAATATGTTTCTGTTGCTGCATCAATTTCTCGTAAATCCAAATCTTCTAAATATTGTGTTGTTGTATCTTCCGCATACACAGGCGTTGGTGTAAACAAAAATAAAAGTAAACATATCAAAATTTTACATAATTTCATCATATGCCCCCTTTTATACCAATGACAGCACAACATCTAAAAGCCCCTTTAGCACTGGTGCAGAAACAGCCATAATCAACACTTTGCCAGCAAGTTCAATTTTCGCCGCAATGGCACTTTCTCCCGCATCTGTGCAAAGCTGTGCCCCAAATTGCGACAAATATGCAATCCCTATCACTTTCAACACAATGCCAAAATACACTTCCGAAACACCTGCTGTATTTGCCATATCATGCAGCATATCTAAAATTTCATGCAATGGTGTAAAAATTCCCAAAAACAACAATATGCCTGTTATCATCGCTACCAATAATGCAAATTGTGGATTTTCTTTTTTCAAAAGCATTGCCAAAAAAGCCCCCAAAAGTCCTAGCAATACCATTTGTCCCATATCCAAAACAATCCCTCCTAAAAGCGAAACATCGTTTCCATTGTTTCAAACAATGTTCCAATATACTGTATCACCCAAAACAACACCACAACCAAACCTGCCAATGTTGTCAACATCGCTTGTTCTTCTCTGCCTGCCCGTTGCAAAATTTGGTTCAGTACTGCAACCAATATGCCCACTGCAGCAATCCGAAATATAATGCTAATATCCATAACAAAATCCCTCCTTATTTATAGCAACACCACAATCAATATCAAACCGCTCAATATTCCCATACCACAATACATTTTTCCGTTTTTTTCTATTTTTTTTAATACCATATTTTGTTTTTGTTCCAATTCACGCAAAAAGTACGACATATTATTTTGTTGTTTTTGTTTATCCCAACCACCCCATGTTTTGCCAAATTGCAATATCATTTCCATATCTTCTTTGGCAAAATACGTTTTTTTTGCATGACATAGCCAGACACTTTCCCAAATCTCCTCTGCGGTTTCTTTGGAATGTTGTTTCATTTTGTTTGCAACATCTTGTAAAACACAGCCAATTTGCCCAGTTATCTGAAAACTCACACTTTCCAACACATCTGGCAAAGGCAATGCCAAATATGCAATTTGTTGTTGCATTTGTAAAACAGCTTGTTCCAATGTTTTCAAATCTTGCAAACGATACTTTTCTTTCAAATAAAATCCCATACCAGTCAATGTTGTTGCCATCATCACCAAAACCATGCCCACACTTTGCAACCACACAACATTTCACCACTTTCTTTTGTTATATTTTGTATAATACATTGCCTTTATTGTCTAATATGCGTTCCACAGTGCCCACACCATGTTTTGCTGACAAAAATATAAATCGCTCTATGGTATCTGCACACAATATCTTTTTCAAAACAGTACGTTTTTGTAAATCTGCAAAATCATACCCATGCACAGTGCAAAGCAATTTCACACCACCATGTAGCATTTGTTCTACCGCCTCAAAATCTGCCTCTTTTCCAAGCTCGTCCACCGCAATAATTTCTGGCGACATACTACGCAACAAAAGCTCCATACCTTCTGCTTTTTCACAACCACAAATCACATCTGTAAAAATACCCAAATCCATCTGCTCCACACCTTCATACATACCAGAAATTTCGCCTCTTTCATCTGCAACGC
>JAHHTV010000017.1 GCA_020024395.1 Anaerotignum sp.
TTCACCTTCGATTTCGCTGCCCAGCAATACTGCAACAACGTCATCTTTCAAATCTTCTTTCAATCTGGTTGCTTCGCCAATAAGTTCCAAACCAACGTTTTGAACTTTACCGCTTCTTTGTTCAACTACTACATAAATACCTTTGCTCATAGTAGAAGTTCCTCCTTTTTTTGCTTTTTATCAGATGATGAATTTTTCTTCCAATTTGTTTACAATCGCTTCGACTGCTTGTTCTGGTGTCAGGTCTTTCAAAATTGTACCAGCACCTTTTACTTCTTTTGTAAAGGATTTGAATACATTTGTAGGAGAACCTTTCAAACCAATCATATCCAATTCCAAATTATCTTTCAAATCTTCAAAACCTAAAATTTTAATTTCTTTTTGATAAGCATCAAATACGCCGCCTACGGACATATATCTAGGTTCTGCCAATTCAGCGATTGCTGTCAACAAGCAAGGTGTTTTTGCTTTTACGATGTGGTAGCCATCTTCAAACTGTCTTCTAACCACAACATAATCTGCTGCCGCTTCCACAACTTCTTCTACATAAGAAACTTGTGGCAAATGCAATTTTTCTGCAATCTGAGGGCCAACCTGTGCGGTGTCACCGTCGATTGCCTGACGACCTGTGATAATCAAATCATAGTCAATTTTCTGCAATGCTGCTGCCAAAATACCGGAAGTAGCATATGTATCGGAACCACCAAATTCTCTTGCGGAAACCAAAACAGCTTCATCACAACCCATAGCCAATGCTTCTCTCAAAGCAACATCAGCCTGTGGAGGACCCATGGATACAACTGTGACTGTACCACCCAGTTGTTCACGGATTTTCAAAGCAGCTTCAATACCTGTTTTGTCATCATGGTTGATAATGGAAGGAACACCATCACGAATGAGTGTGCCTGTTTTAGGGTCAATTTTTACTTCTACGGTATCAGGTACCTGTTTCATACATACGACAATTTTCATTGTAATATATTCTCCTTTCGATGTTTGATTTCAGACATCGGGACGTTGTCCCAATTTTTCGCAGGGACTTTCCCCCTTGCCGATTTTGCACAATGTAGTATTGTGGGAATATCGGGGACAGTGTCCCCGAAAAAAAATCATATTATTTCAATTTCAGCCAGTTTGCAATAACGATTTTTTGTACTTCGGAAGTACCTTCGTAGATTTCTGTGATTTTTGCATCACGCATCATTCTTTCGATAGGATATTCTCTTGTATAACCATAACCGCCGTACAACTGTACACATCTTCTTGTTACATCGCTTGCTGTTGTACCAGCCAAATATTTTGCCATTGCAGACAAATGGCTGAAAGGTCTGTGTGCATCTTTTTCACACGCTGCTTCATATACCAACAATTTTGCAGCTTCCACTTTTGTTGCCATATCAGCCAATTCAAATTGTGTATTTTGCATTTGACCGATTTTTTTGCCGAACTGTTTTCTTTCCATAACATATTTAATACATTCGTCAATGGCACCTTCTGCAATACCCAAAGCCTGAGAAGCAATACCGATACGACCACCATCCAGTGTTTGCATTGCAACTTTGAAGCCTTGTCCTTCTTTGCCCAACAGATTTTCTTTTGGAATTCTGCAATTTTCAAAAATCAATTCGCAAGTTGCGGAACCACGAATACCCATTTTTCTTTCTTTTTTACCAATTGTAAATCCAGGTGTGTCTTTTTCTACGATAAATGCAGAAATACCTCTTGTACCTTTGGATTTATCTGTCATAGCAATGACAACATATGTATCTGCATAGCCTGCATTTGTGATGAATACTTTTGTACCATTGAGTACATAACAGTCACCATCTAAAACAGCTGTTGTTTGTTGCATAGAAGCATCTGTACCAGCACTAGGTTCTGTCAAACCAAAAGCACCCAGTTTTTCCCCTTTTGCCAAAGGTACCAGATATTTTTGTTTTTGTTCTTCTGTACCAAACATATAGATAGGAGCTGCACACAAAGATGTATGTGCAGATACAACTACTGCTGTGGTTGCACAAACTTTTGCCAGTTCTTCTACTGCCATGGAGTATGCCAGATAGTCACCGCCAGCACCACCATATTCTTTTGGGAACGGAATACCCATAAAACCATATCTTGCTAATTTTTCTACAGTTTCCACAGGAAATCTTTCTTCTTCGTCAAGTTCTTCCGCCAAAGGTTTTACTTCGGTTTCTGCAAATTTTCTGTACAATTCTCTTAATAGTACGTGTTCTTTTGAATAGCCAAACTCCATAATTTGTTTCCTCCTTAGATAGGCGTTAATTTTGTTATTATTCTAACAATATAATATACAGCAAAAACCATGCCAAACTGAATTTTCTTTATTTTTCGATATTTTTTGTTTATTTTCATGTTTTTTTGTTAGAATTTATGTTATAATTTTTTTATTCTAACACTTTCTCATATTTTTTTCTCACACTTTAGAAAGGTGGTTTTCTTATGCCTTTGACACAGGATTTATTTTTTGCATCACATCTTGCCTCACAAATGTTAGACCATACAAACGATGGTATCAATGTGGTGGATACCAACGGGGTATTGGTTTATGTCAATAACATTTCGGCAAACTATGTCAACCAAACAAGAGAAAATATGATTGGAAAACATATTTCTCATTTTTATCCAGATGCGGTGTTGCTTACGGTGCTAGAAAATCAGCGTCCTGTATTGGACAAAAAAATCCACTTGGTACCACCCAATAAATATGTGGTCAATTCTTACCCCATATTTTTAGATGGTGTATTTATGGGTGCATATTCCATATTTCAGGACGTGCAAGAAATTGACCGTCTCAACAGCAAAATCAAACATTTGGAAATGCAAGTGAGCTTATCCAAACCCGAGGCGGATTATCAACATGTTGTTCATATGGGCACGATGCAAAACATATACAAACAAGCAAAAAAAATCGTTGGGTCTTTGGGTGGGCCACGCCATTCCATCATCACAGGGGAATCTGGTACAGGCAAAACCATGCTTGCCAACCTCATATATAACTATGCAAAAGAAATCGGTGTTATTAGTAAAAATGCGCCTTTTATTGAAATTAACTGTGCCCAGTTTACAAACCCCGATATTGCCGCTATGGAAATATTCGGCTCTGTGGAAGGTGCATACACTGGTTCCAAAAAACGAAAAGGACTGTTTGAACAAGCAAATGGTGGCATATTATTTTTGGACGAAGCACATACCATAGAAAATTATCAAAATCTATTATTAAAAGCCATAGAATCTGGTAAAATTCGTCGTATTGGTGACACAAAAGAAATCGACATCAATGTCATTGTCATTGCAGCTTCCACCAAAAATTTGCATGAAGTATTTTTGCCAGAATTGTACCAACGTCTTGGACAATATGAAATGCATTTGCCTGCATTGCGGGAACGTTCTTTAGAAGAAAAAGAAAATTTATTCCGCCATTTTGTCACAAAATATGAAAATGCAGTATGGGAGGCACGCCATATACAATATCATGTATTATTCACGCCAGAAGCAAAATATGCCATACTGCACGCAGTATATCCTCGCAATATCCGTCAAATGCGTGATGTCATCAATTATAGCATTGATGCATCTTCTCCTTTGATTGAAGATATTGGTGAAAAAACGGAAATCACAACGGTTGTGGAAACAAAACATATTCCCTTTGATGTTTCAGAGCATACACCAGCACAATCTTCTGCATCACATACTGCTACAGAAAAGCCCACACCAAAAACAAACATCATTACAGAAGAAATTGCAGAACAAATACGCCAAGCATATCAAAAGGGATATGGTGCCAGAAAAATAGCACACCATTTGGAAGAAATGGGTTTTTATATTCCATATTATAAAGTTGCTTATTTTCTCAAAAAAGATTGTTCAAGCAAAAACTAATTGTTTTTTGTCTATATCTGTTTGATTTTGTTATCAAAAAAGTAACACCATTGTCAAAAGCCGTTGTAAAATAATGCTATACAAAGGAGTTTTATACAATGGAAAATCATACTGTTTTTTATGAAGGTATTCCCATTGAATACCAATTACAACGAAAAAATATAAAATATATCAATTTACGTGTCAATAAATACGAGCAAGTGGTGGTTTCTGCCCCAATGCAAGTACCGCTTTCCGAAATTCATGCATTTGTGCAGCAAAAAGCCGCTTGGATTATTGCCCATCTGGCAGAAGTCGAAAAAATCAAACAATCACAACCATCACCTTTATTATATGATGGCAAAACATTATATTATTTAGGGCAACCCTATACATTGCGATTGTGCCAAGGATTGCCCCATATTACCATGACAAAAAATAAAATTCGGATACAATGTTATACACAAGACCAGCAAAAATTACGCACCATGTATCTGCAATGGTTGAAAGTACGTGCAAAACATACATTTTCTACACTCTTAGACGAATTGTTGCCACTGCCTGCCCCATATACTGTGCCGTATCCTACGATACAAATTCGCAATATGAAAAGCATATGGGGTAGTTGCAGTATTCATGATACCAAAATTCGGCTAAATTTACAGCTCATCAAAGCAGATACATTATGCATACAGCAAGTACTATTACATGAACTCATTCATTTTTTACACCCCAATCACAGCAAAGCATTTTATGATGTACTAAATCAGATAATGCCTGATTGGCAAATACATAAAAAAAGGCTGGAAACACAATATCGTGATGGCATTTGAACCAATTCCATTTTTTTACGATATCAAAAAAATGTTTCTCTATTGACAAACATTTTTGGCTATGGTATACTATCTTTCAACGACGCGGAGTGGAGCAGTCCGGTAGCTCGTCGGGCTCATAACCCGAAGGTCGTCGGTTCAAATCCGGCCTCCGCAATTTTCAAAGACAGAGAATTTTCTCTGTCTTTTTTTGTTGTAAACGCAACTTTTTTCCATTCTTTTCCGTCTATTATGCTAAAAGTAGCTATTTTCTTTTTTTATAAACTACGATATACTGATATTATCCATTACTACCATGTTTTGCAAAAATTTAATGAAAATGCAAAGTTTTTTTGATAGATTTTATGGTATAGTAATAACATAGTAATATTGTATAAAAATGTATAGGAGGTTTAACAATATGAAACGATTTCTCGCTTTGACATTGGCAGGAACACTTCTTCTGAGCAATACAACCATATTTGCTGCAACATTTGCGGATATCAACAAAGTGCCTTGGCCTGGTGCTGCAACATTCATCAATCAGGCAGCAGATTTGGGCTTGATGAGTGGTTACTTGGAAAATGGCAGAAAATACTGTAAACCCAAAAACAATGTAACATATAATGAAGCAACACAGTTGGTTTATTCCATTTTGAAAACATATTACAAAGATGATGCCAACGAAAGTATCATTGCAAAATGGAAACCTATTATGATTGCCTACAATATCCCAACTTGGGCATATTCTGCGGTATCCTATTCTTTAGAAAAAGGTATTTTGATTACCACAGACCTTTCCCGTTTTATGAAAGGCAACACACAAAAATATGCCACTCGTGAAGATGTGGGCATACTGTTTGGCAAAGCACTTGGCAAAATATATGGCGTGGATATGAATGCCAAACTGTCATACAAAGATGCATCTGCCATTGCCAAAACTTCTGTACCATATTTAGATTTGTTATATGATAAAAAAATCATGGTGGGAGATGACTACAACAAATTCAATCCCAAAGTCAATATCAACCGTGCAGAAATGGCAGTATTGTCTGTAAAATCTTATAAATTGCTGACAACTGCTACACCAACTCCACCATCTACTGTGCCAAATAACAACACCCCTAGTATGCCTTCTAGTGGCAATATCACAGGCACCATTGCTATGGCAACTGTATTGGATAACGGCGACCTGTTTTGCAGTGTGCATACAAATGATGGCAAAGGCGTAAATTTGTTTGGCAAAAAAGGTACCTCTAAAATATATTATGATGGTGAAGAAATCAGCTTCCGTGATGTTGGTGTGGATGATGCTGTGACAATCTCTTATGCAAACGGAGATATTCAAACATTGACTATCACAAAATCCAAACATGGTGTCACTGAAAAATCAACTTATGATTTGTTAGATATCACTTCTTCCAAAGTGGTTGTAAAAGATGGTTCTAAAGAAAAAACATATACATTAGATGACTCTGTACAAGTGTATATCAATGAAACATCTTCTTCCCCTTCCAAATTGTATAGTGCATTGTCTGATAAAAAGAATTTCTCTGTGACACTACATCTCAACAAAGATAATAAAGTCACAAAAATTTATGCAACCGAAACCACAAAAGGTACCAAAACCGGTTTGATAAAAGATTTGGATGATAAAGAAATCACCATCAAAGCATCTGATGGAAAATCTTATGATTACAAATTGAGCAGCAGCGTCAGCGTATCTGACTCTTTAACAAACATGAGTTTCAGCGATTTGAAAAGACATTATGATGACACCGATTATCATGTAACATTGACCACAGACGGCAAAGGTGTTGTGACAAAAATTACCATAAACTATGCAGAAGATGATGCAAATGGTATTTTGACAAACATTACCTCCCGCAGATTGACCATCAAATCAAATGGCAAAGAATATACATATTCTTATTATGACAAAGATATTACTGTCAAAGTAGATGGCAAAACAAAAGATTTGGATTATCTGAAAGACCATTACAAAGATACTTCTTATCGCGTTGCTTTGACTATTAACCGTGACGATGAAGTCACAAAAATTGTGGCAACAGAAGAAAAAATGGGTACTTCCAAAGGGATTATCACATACATGAGCAACAGCAAAATCGAAATCGAAGACAGCAAAGGACATACTTATTCCTATTCTGTATTAGATGACACAGACGATATTACTGTCACATTAAATGGAAAAAGCTCTGATTATGATAGATTGAAAGAAGTTTACAAAAAATATGATTATGAAGCAACATTATCATTTAAAAACAAAAAAGTTTCCAAAATTTCTGCAACCAATAAAGAAGCAGACAAAGGGGAACTGCGTTCTTTGAGTTATGATGAAATTACCATTGATGTAGATGGCAGCAAATTCAAATATGATTTGGACGAAAATGTTGTTGTAGAATTAGAAAATGATGATTACACATTGAAAAAACTGATGGAAGATTTCAACAAAGGTTATGATAACTTTACCGTCAAACTTTCATTTGACAGCAAACATTCCAAAGTCACACGCATTTATGCAGAATATTTATCTGAAAAAGGTGATACTGTAAAAGGTGATTTGATAGAAGTTTCCAGAAGCAAAATTCGCATTCGGACAGATAGTCGTACAAAAACATATTACTTCTCCAACCATTTTGATGATATATCTGATGTCAGGGGCGATGTAGACGATTTGGACGACTTAATCGACCGTTTTGATGATGGAGATGGCAGAGATTATTACATCAAACTGGAATTAAATCGTGATGATGAAGTCACAAAATTAACCGCTGAAAGAGCTTAATCCATTTCAAGAAGGAGAATACTTTGAAAAATCAAAGTATTTTCCTTTCTTGCTTTGTAAAGCAGCATAGGTTTGTATCATTTTTTCAAAAAATATATAAACCACCGAATTTTTATTCATTTTTTCATAAAAAATTGTTTGATATGCCATATTTACTTTATTATAGTAACGTGATAACATAGTAGCATAATAAAGAAAATAATCAATTTGATTTGTAAAGGAGCGGTTATATATGAAAAAATATTTTACTTTGTTTGCCACTTTGGCTGTCACAATGGGGATATTCGCTGGTTGTAGCACATCTAGTGACACAAAACAACCTGAAACAAATGGAGATACTGCACAACGCACTACTTTTACTGTTGGTTTTGATGCAGAATACCCTCCCTACGGTTACAAAAATGATGCTGGTGAATATGTTGGTTTTGACTTAGACTTGGCACAAGAAGTATGCGACCGTAATGGTTGGGAGCTGAAAAAACAACCTTTGGATTGGACTTCCAAAGATATGGAATTAAATAGTGGTACAGTTGATTGTCTGTGGAATGGCTTTACCATGACAGGCAGAGAAGCAGACTATACTTTCTCAAAACCTTATGTAGATAACAGCATTGTATTTGTCGTGCGTACTGATGCAGATATACAGTCAAAAGCAGATTTGGCTGGTAAAACGGTAATCACACAAGCAGCCTCCTCTGCTTTGGCAGCTTTGACAAATGAAAAAGATAACGAAGAAAATCTTGCTTTGGCAGCTTCATTTGCCGCTTTGGAACAAACACCTGATTATAATACTGCATTTATGAATTTAGAAGCTGGCTCTGTGGATGCCATTGCAGTTGATATCGGTGTTGCACAATATCAACTGACAAACCGCAGTGATTTATTCCGCAAATTGGAAGAACCTCTTTCCACAGAACAATATGGCATTGCATTCAAATTGGGTAACGAAGAATTGCGTGACCAAGTACAAACCACATTAGATGAAATGGTAACAGATGGTACATTTGATAAAATTGCTGCAAATTATGCAGATTATAGCTTAGACCAGATGGTTTGCTTAGGTAAAGAATAAAAACATCATAAGCGTGCAGAAATTTCCTGCACGCTTATTGTTTGTGTAAAGCCGTCATTGACGGCTGACAGAAACAAACGCTTCTAACGCTTTTTTCTGTGAACCGTCTGATGAAAAGAAAGGATGATATATATGGATATAGCATTTTTGACCGATATTGTAAAAGAATTATTTTCCGGTCTGATTTCCTCTTTTTGGATATTTGTATTAACATTGTTGTTTTCTATGCCTTTGGGGCTTTTGATTACTTATGGCCGTATGTCAAAATTTGCCCCATTGCATTTTTTGGCACCTCAACATAAACCTGTTGGAAAAATGCGTGCTACTTTGGCAAATTTCAAACCCATACAATTTATTTGTAAAATATTCATTGCCGTTGTCAGAGGAACGCCTTTGATGTTGCAATTATTTGCTGTTTTTTATGGCCCATATTATTTATTCAAAATTCCTTTGTCATCAGAATATCGTTTCACTGCAGTCATCATCGGGTTTTCTATCAACTATGCGGCGTATTTTGCAGAAATTTATCGTTCTGGCATTACTTCTATCCCTGTTGGGCAGTATGAAGCCGCTACAGTATTGGGCTACAACAAAGCACAAACATTCTTTCACATTATATTTCCACAAATGTGCAAACGCATTGTGCCACCTGTGACAAATGAAGCCATTACATTGGTAAAAGATACCGCTATGGCATTTGTTATCAGCTACCCAGAAATGTTTACTGTTGCAAAACAAATTTCTGCTGCAAAAACAACCATTATGCCACTTATCGTTGCAGGTGTATTTTATTTCATATTCAATGCTGTGGTAGCGTTTATTATGGAATGTATTGAAAAAAGAATGAGCTATTATCGTTAAGGAGGTGCCAAAAATGCACATATTAGAAATCAACCATTGCAATAAAAAATTCGGAAATCATGAAGTATTAAAAGACATTTCGCTTTCTGTGGAAGAAGGGCAAGTGGTCAGCATTATTGGGCCTTCTGGCTCTGGAAAATCTACATTGCTTCGTTGTGCCACATTACTGGAAACGATGGATGGCGGCGATTTGATTTATATGGGGCAATCTGCTGCAAAAGCAGACGCCACAGGCAACGCCATTTATGCAGATAAAAAAATACTACAAGAAGTCAAAAAACATTTTGGGCTTGTATTTCAAAATTTCAATCTATTTCCACACTATACTGTTTTCAAAAACATTACAGAACCACCCATTTTGATTGGCAAACGACCAAAACAAGAAGTATATGCACACGCAAAAGAATTGCTTCAAAAAATGGGGCTTGCAGATAAAGCAGATGCTTATCCTTATCAGCTTTCTGGCGGACAGCAACAAAGGGTATCCATCGCCAGAGCTTTAGCAATGAAACCTAAAATATTATTTTTTGATGAACCAACTTCTGCACTTGACCCCGAATTGACGGGTGAGATATTGCAAGTGATGAAAGAACTTGCAGCAGAACATATGACAATGGTCATTGTAACACATGAAATGAGTTTTGCCAGAGATGTGTCCAGTCATATCATATTTATGGATGGTGGTGTTATTGTAGAACAAGGCAATCCACATGAATTGATACACAATCCAAAAGAAGCAAGAACCAAAGCATTTTTAAGTCGTTTTCAACAATCAGAATGAAAGAATGTGAAATATATGGAAATACAATTTGTAAAAGTCAGTCCAAACCAAAATATGACATTGCTCATCGAAACACCGATTGCACGAAAAAAACAACTAGAAGTTGCCAAAACGCTCATTGCCTATCATTCTGTATATGCAGAGCAAGCAGGCTATATCGAACCACCACAAAACAAAAATGCATGGGCAAAATTGCAAATGATGGCAGGTGAATTTTGTGGCAATGCCACACTTGCACTGGCAGCATATTTATTTTCAAAAGAGCAACCTCCTATTTTTGCAGAAAAAATCATACCGCTAGAAGTTTCTGGCACAGATGATATGGTGTATTGTCATATGCAAAAAACAGAGAAACATTTCATTGGTACATTAGAAATGCCATTGCCGCTTTGTGTGGCACAAAAAACATATATGTTGCATGACAAAAGCTATTTTCTTGAAACAGTTTGTTTTGCTGGAATTTGGCATATCATTGTGCCAAAATCACTTTGGGGTGAAAAATCTACACACTATGCAGAACAAGCCGCAAAAGCATGGGAAAATCAAATAGATACGGCAGCATTTGGTATTTTGATTTGGGACGAAACAACAAAAGAATTACAATCTTTGGTTTGTGTCAAAAATGCGAGTTTGATTTGGGAAAGAGGTTGTGGCAGTGGTACATCTGCCATTGGTATTGTAACTGCATTACAACAAAAATCCAGCATTTCTTTAGATATTCAGCAAACAGGCGGTATCATGCATATTGCTGTGGATTATGACAAAAACCAAATTTCACGCATACAATTATCTGTACCCATTGCCATTGTTGCAAAAGGTACTGCATACATTCCATAAAACAAAAAACAGCAGATTTTCTGTCAATATGGAAAATACTGCTGTTTTTCTATTTACAATGATTCACAATCTGTAGATACATCTGTATTGCTTTTTTTGTCTGTTTGTTGCTGCGGCTTACTATCGTCTTTTGTATCTGCTGTGTTGACCACAACGACAATGCAACAGCCGCAACATGGACAATTATGACATCGTGGACAACAATGCATACAGCCATTGCAATAACCATTTTGTGTATCATTTGTTTTATGTGTATTGGTATTACCAGAAGTGTAATGATTGCCATTTGGAATATAATTTCTTGTATTTCGCATGGTTTGATAACAGTTTCCCATGTTGTTATTCCAATACATAACAAATCTCCTTTCTGCAAATGCCATTACACCATATATTATGTCCGTGTCATTTTTTTGTGCCAATACAGAGATTTTGTTTTGATTATTCTGTTTCTGTTTTTTCAATATTTACTTTTGGGTGTAGAATTTGCATAAATTCCTCACCTGTAATAGTTTCTTTTTCCAAAAGATATGCCGCAATTTCATCTAGTTTTTGTTTGTTTTCAGATAATATTTGATATGCTTTATCATGTGCCTGTTTGATGGTTTCCACAACAGCTTTATCTATTTGTGTTGCTGTTTCATTGGAGCAAGCCAATGTAGTATCACTGCCCAAATATGGATTATTTATAGTTTCCAATGCAACCATACCAAATGTATCGCTCATACCATATCTTGTAATCATAGCTCGTGCCAAACGGGTTGCCTGTTCAATGTCATTGGAAGCCCCTGTTGTAATAGAACCAAACTGTATTTCTTCTGCCACACGTCCACCTGTCAATGTTGCAATTTTATTGAACACTTCTTCTTTTTTCATCAAGAATTTTTCGCCTTCATCAATTTGCAACGTATAACCCAAAGCCCCTGATGTTCTTGGAATAATGGTAATTTTGTGTACAGGTGCAGAATTTTTTTGCAGTGCCGCAACCAATGCATGCCCGACTTCGTGATATGCAATGATTTCTTTTTCCTCTTTCGATATGACGGCACCTTTTCTCTGATAACCTGCCAGTATCACTTCCACACTTTCTTCCAAATCGGTTTGGCTGACTTTTTCTCTCCCCATACGAACAGCACGCAATGCCCCTTCGTTTATGATATTTGCAAGTTCTGCACCAGATGCACCACTTGTGGCTCTGGCGATGGCACGAAAATCAATTTCTTCTTCCAATTTGATTTTTTCAGCGTGTACTTTTAATATTGCCTCTCTACCTTGCAAATCTGGCAATTCTACTGGTATTCTTCTATCAAAACGCCCAGGACGCAACAACGCTTTATCCAGTGTTTCTGGGCGGTTTGTTGCTGCCAATATTACAACACCTTTTGCTGCATCAAAACCATCCATTTCGGTCAAAAGCTGATTGAGTGTTTGTTCTCTTTCGTCATTGCCTGTCATACCATTGCCGTCACGTTTTTTGCCAATGGTATCAATCTCATCAATGAAAACAATACAAGGGGCTTTTTCATTTGCTTGTTTGAACAAATCACGTACTTTTGCTGCCCCCATACCCACAAACATTTCCACAAATTCGGAACCAGATATTGAGAAAAACGGTACATCTGCTTCCCCTGCCACTGCTTGTGCCAACAGCGTTTTCCCTGTTCCTGGAGGGCCAACCAATAGCGCACCTTTTGGCATTTTTGCGCCTACATTGGTATATTTTTCAGGATTGTGCAAAAAATCTACAATTTCCAATAATGCTTCTTTTGCCTCGTCTTGCCCTGCTACATCTTGAAATGTTTTTCCCGTTTGTGCCTTCACATAAATTTTTGCACTGGATTTACCAAATGCCATTGCATTGCCACCCAGCCCACTTTTTTTCATCATACGCCCAAACACAAAACGCCAGAACAAAAAGAATAACAAAAACATCACCAATGTACTCACCCACGGAGAAACTTCTTTCGGTGCAATGGCAGAAAAATTTGCTCCTGCTTCATACAATCGGTTTACCAACATATCGTCTTTCATACGCACTGTACTATATAACATATGGTCATTTGTTGGTCGTATAGCAATTTCTGTATTGACAGTATCTTTGTGTTCTGCTTTCAAAGAATAATAAATCACATCTGTATTGACTTCCACTTGGTCGATATTTTTAGCTTCCAATTCGTCTAAAAAAATGTTATAGCCAACTTGCTCTACTTTACTGCCCGATAACAAAGGCAATAACAACCAGTTGATGCCAAACATAATCAACAATGCAATCAACCAATAATAAATTAACGGCTTTCGCTGATTTTCCATAAAAATTTTCCCTTTCCTTTACTCTGTCGTTTTACGATTATATGGTTTCTATATGTATCAATACTGCCTATATGCCAGACAGTATATCATTCATGTAATTGTTTTTCGTGAACAAAATGTAAACAATTCATGAACTTTCCTTTTTTTGTATATCTGCACCCAATGCACACAATTTTTCTGCAATATGGTAATAACCTCTCTCAATATGATAAATATCACTGATTTCTGTTTCCCCTTTTGCTGCCAATGCAGACAATATCAACGCCGCACCTGCTCTTAAATCAGTTGCCTTTACTTTTGTACCCGTCAATTCATCAACACCCTCAATCACTGCCGAACGACTGTCGATTTTGATATCTGCACCCATTCTTTGTAATTGTGCCGTATGCAAAAACCGATTTTCAAATACCGTTTCTGTAATAACGCTTGTTCCTTTTGCCACTGCTGCCAAACTCATAAATACTGCTTGCATATCTGTTGGAAATCCAGGGAAAGGCATTGTTTTGAGTTGTATAGGTTTTAATTTTCCTTTCCGATACACACGCAATCCATTTTCTGTAATTTCTGTTTTGACATTACTTTCTGCCAATTTTGCAATGACAGGTTTCAAATGTTCCTCTTGTATATCTTCTAACACAATATCACCACCCGTAATTGCTGCTGCTACCATAAATGTACCTGCTTCTATACGGTCTGGTATCACTTTATGTGTTGTGCCATGTAGTTGTTTGACACCTTTTATCATAATGGTATCTGTACCATATCCTTTTATATCTGCCCCCATTTCTATCAAAAATTCTGCCAAATCACAAATTTCAGGCTCTGCTGCTGCATTTTCGATTACTGTTGTTCCTTTTGCCAATACTGCCGCCATCATGATGTTTTCTGTTGCTCCCACACTTGGAAAATCCAAATATACATTTTTTCCTTTCAATCCATTTTTTGTACCCAATTCCACATATCCATGCTCTGTTTTATGCCATGCCCCCAATAATGCAAATCCTTTCAAATGCAAATCCACAGGACGGCTACCAATTTGACATCCCCCTGGAAAAGAAATGCAGGCTTTTTGGCATCTTGCAAGCAAAGGCCCTGCCACCAAAAAAGAGGCTCTCATTTTACCTGCTGTTTCATAAGGTACCGTTTGTGTTTTCAATTCTGAAATTTGTATGCGTATGATTTCTTTTTCTCTATCAAATTGTATATTTGCACCCAACTCTGTCAAAAGTACAATCATATCTTCTACATCAGATAATGGTGGGACATTTTGTATTTCGCAAATATCATCTGTCAATATACAAGCTGCCAATATTGGTAATACTGCATTTTTTGCACCACTGATTTTTACTGTGCCACAAAGTTTT
>JAHHTV010000170.1 GCA_020024395.1 Anaerotignum sp.
GATTTATTTGAATTGGTTCAATCTTTCTTTTGTTTCCAATCTGTTTGCCCACATTTCTTCTTCTGTTTTGTAACCTCTTGGTTGTGCTTGGTCTTTGGTATATTGTTTACCAAAAATCAAATCCAACATATGCACAGCATCTTTGCCTGCTGTTTGCATGGTACCTCTGCAAGAACCACAGTAAGTCACAATATTATCTTGATTGAAGTCGTTTGCACGTCTGGTGTATACTCTTTCATACAATTCAGGATTAGAAGTACAAACCATACCACCAACACCACAACATCTTGTGTTTTTGCCGTTTCTTTCCACTTCTTCCCATTGATAACCCAGTTCGTCCAGTACCCATCTGACGCTTTCATGATGAGATGTCACATCTCTTGTCACACAAGAATCATGGATATTGAACACAACATCAGAGCCAACACCCACACCTTTTGTGCCTTCTGGCAGACCAATCAGGTTTTTCATCAAATCCCAATATGCAATGACTTTCTGATTTTTTGCTGTTTCTTGGAATACTTTATAACAAGATGGGCAAACTGTGATAATCACTTCTGCACCCATTTCATCTAAAATATCAATCGCTTTTTTATTTCTTTCTTCAAATTTTTCTGCTTCACCAATAAAGCGTGTGACTTTACCACAGCATTGCAACAACGCCCCAACATTTTCTTCACCCAAAGTATCTTTCAAATGTCTTACAACATTTTCTACACCTTCTGGAGAATATGCAGGTACAGTACAGCCTGGCACAAATACATATTTTGTTTTTTGTTTTTTCGGTTTTTCCATTTTTTCAATAGGGGTTGCATCTACTCTTGTACAGTATTGCTCATCACATTCTTTGATTTGGCTTGCATCACTTGGTTGCAATATTTCCAAAGGTACCAAACCATCATTTTGTTCTGCATACACTTCTTTCAATGCTTTGAATGTGCTCTTCAAATCAAATTCTTTTGGACATTTTAGTGTACACTGATTACATTCATTACAAGAATATGCAATCATACGTTCTACATTTTCTGTTCCTTTTTCCAAATACTCTGTAAACAATGCTTTTGGACATTCTGTGTAATCATTCAGCATGATACATTCTTTCATACAAAGTTTACATTCACACTGTCTGCATCTGTCTGCTTCTTTGTGTGCTTCTTCTGCTGTGTAGCCTAAAGCCACTTCGTCAAAAGATTGAATTCTTGTTACAGGGTTCAATTCTTGCATATCTTCTCTTGTACCTGTAATTTCTGACCAATCTGTAGGCATTTGCAATTTTGTTTCATAAGTCCAAGTATCTTTCAGTTCACGACCTTCTGTCATACTTTCACCATTCAAATAACGAATGACAGATTCTGCAGCTCTTCTGCCTGTTGCCATTGCTTGAATTGCAATCACAGATTCACCAGAAGCATCACCCACAACAAACACTTTTTCATTTGTGCTAGATTGCAATGTCATTTTGTCACATTCAAATGTAGAGTTTGGTCTTTGCACCAAAATATCTTTTGCAAATCCGCCTTCTACCCCTTGTCCAATTGCAAATATAATGGTATCCACTTTCAATTCTCTGGTATCTTGTTCATCAAAAGAAGGTGCAAATCTGCCACTTTCATCAAACATAGATACACATTTTTTCAAAACAACACCAGAAACTCTGCCATTTTCGTCCACACAAATTTCTTTGATTGCTTGTGCATGGTTGAATTTTACGCCTTCTGCCAAAGCACCTTTGATTTCATGATTAGAAGAAGCCATACTGTCATAGCTATCTTCCAAACAGATAGAATATACTTTTTCTACACTTGGCACACGCAAAGCAGTTCTTGCACAATCCATCGCAACGTCACCGCCGCCAACTACCAGTGCAACTTTCCCTGCTTTTTTCACATCTGCTGTCATTGCCGCTTCTTTCAAAAATGCAGCTGCACTGAAAATACCTTCTGCATCAAAATGTTCCAAACTTCTATCCACTCTGCCTTGATGTTTGCCAACTGCAACAACCACACTGTCAAATTCTTTGACAATTTCATCAAATGCAATGTCTTTGCCAACTTCACAGCCCAATTTGAACTGTACACCCAATTTATCCAGATATGTGATTTCATGTTCCAACACATTTCTAGGCAAACGATATGCAGGAATACCCACACGCAGCATACCGCCTCTAACAGGTAATTTTTCAAACAATGTAACGGCACAGCCTTCTTTTCTCAAACCAATAGCTGCTTGTAAACCAGATGGGCCAGAACCAATCACTGCTACTTTTTTTCCATTTTCTGGTTTCGTGGAAATGTCCCAATCTTCTTCGTTATCAAAATTATCTGCTGCATATCTTTTCAAAGAAGCGATTGCCATAGGACTGTTGCCTTCGTTCCATTTACACTGTTTTTCACAAGGGTGTGCACAAATTCTACCCAATGTACCAGGCAAAAACAAATCATTTCTGATAACTTTGATTGCTTCTTCCCCTTTGCCATCACGAATGAGTCTAATATATTCTTTTGCATTGGTATGCATGGGACAAGTTGCCACACAAGCCGCTGTTTCTTCACCCATGCAATTTTCAACAATATGTTGCATATTTTCGATAATTTCTTGTTTTAACATGATTGTCCTCCTCGTTTTTATTTTTATCTATTTACTGTTTTTTGAATGTTTTTGGGTCTATGGCAAATATGAATACACCCAATACAATCACAACGCCCCAAACTGCCAATGATACGGTAATTTGGTTGCCAAATAACACTGCACTGAAAATGATTGTCCACAATGCTGCGGTACTGTTGAGTGCAGTACCCATTGCAGAACCAATTAAATCTACTGCTTTATACCATGACAAATATGTGATGGCACCCAATATTGCAATCGCTGCATATTTGAATACATAACCTTCAGAAACAATATATCCTGCCAATGGATATCCTTTGATAATCGGCAAAACAATCACCGCATAAGAAATCATGGAAATAAAATAACGTAAGCAAAGCAGTTGTTGAGGTGCTGCTTGAATATGGTCTTCCCCTTTGATATGTTTCATGGCAAAGCCAATGATAACACCTTCCAAAGCCCAACCAAGCACAGCAACACAAGCAAACATAATTCCTTTGAAAAATGTGTCTGGCACATCACCACTTGGGTTAAATCCTAACATAAAAGAACCAAGCAAACTAATGGCAATCCCCACAACCGTTCTGATTGACAATTTTTCTTTCAAAATAAAATACGACAATATCGCACCAACACCTGGATAAATTACGGAAATACTAGAAGCATATGGTGCGGTTGCATATTTTATCCCCAACAGATATGCACTCATACCAATAGGAGAGCCAATCAATGCCGCTAGTGCAGTTGCTTTCCCCTTTTTTGTTTTGAACAATAAATAAAACACTTGTTTCAACTGTTTTCCAAATAGCAATACCAATGCTACCCATAAAAAGCAAAAACTTTCATGGAAAAATGCGGTCACCAATGGTGAAAAAGCAAAACTTGTTTCTGAAATTCCTTGTGATAATGCGAAAGCTTCATCGGTAAAAATTTGGTTTGTACCCATTCTCCCCATCAATACACCATCAAGCCCCCATGCTATCCCTACCAGCACACCAAACAATAGACCCTTCTTAAAATTCTTTTTACTTACCTCCATTATGC
>JAHHTV010000171.1 GCA_020024395.1 Anaerotignum sp.
TATATCAGGAGGTTTGCAATGAAACTAATGCATTTATCGGACTTGCATATTGGAAAGCGTGTTAATGAATTTTCTATGTTAGAAGAACAACGATATATTTTGAAAGAAATCATAAAAATTGCATATGCTGAAAAGCCACAAGCGGTTTTGATATCAGGTGATGTATATGACAAACCGGTTCCACCAGCAGAGGCGGTAGCAGTATTTGATGATTTTTTGGTACATTTGGCAAAATTGGATTTACAAGTTTTTGTGATTAGTGGCAACCACGACTCCCCAGATAGATTGGCGTTCGGCGGTAGATTGATGCACAAAAGCGGTGTGCATTTATCACCCATATATCAAAAAGATATTACCCCCATAACATTACAAGACGATTATGGTGCAGTTTGCATTTATATGTTGCCATTTATCAAACCCATTCATGTAAAAGTATGTTTTCCTGATGCAGATATTGTGACATATACCGATGCTGTACGTCATGCCATACAGCAAATGGATATTGATACCATAAAAAGAAATGTGCTGTTGACACATCAATTTGTTATCGGCTCAGAGCGTTCGGAGTCCGAAGAAGTTTCGGTTGGTGGGACAGATGGCATTTCTGCGGATGTGTTTGATGATTTTGATTATGTCGCTTTGGGGCATATTCATAAACCACAGTATGTCAAAAGAGAAACATTGCGATATTGTGGTACACCATTGAAATATTCTTTTTCAGAATGTAAACACAAAAAATCTATAACAATGGTCGATATTGCACAAAAAGGCGATATTACCATACATACCATACCATTGATACCAAAACGGGATATGAAACAAATCAAAGGGACATATTTGGAATTGACAGCAAAATCATATTACGAAACACTGTGTTTGGAGGATTATTACCATATTACATTGACTGATGAAGAAGATATCCCAGATGTTTTGCAGAAATTGCGTGTGATATATCCCAATATCATGAAATTGGATTATGATAACCAAAGAACAAAAAATATACAAAATATTTCTTTTTGTGATGATATGGAGAAATTGACACCTTTGGAATTGATAGCAACATTTTATGAAATGCAAAATAATCAACTATTATCCGATGTGCAGAAAGAATTTTTACAAAATTTGGTGGAAAAAGTATGGGAGGGTGAACAATGAAACCAATTACATTAACTGTTTCAGCATTTGGCCCTTATGCAAAAGAAATCACATTATCATTTGACAAATTGGGTGAAAAAGGTGTGTATTTGATTACAGGAGATACGGGTGCAGGCAAAACTACAATATTTGATGCCATTACATATGCATTGTATGGAGAAATGAGTGGGGATATGCGTACAGCGGATATGGTGCGGAGCAAATACGCTGATAAAAATACGCCAACATATGTCAAATTGGATTTTTTATATAAAGGCAAACAGTACCATATCAAAAGAAATCCAGAATATGAACGTCCTGCAAAACGTGGTACAGGTATGACAACGGAAAAAGCAAGTGCTGAAATCATATTTCCAGATGGTCGTGTGGATACGGGTGAAAAAAATGTCAATGCAGCAGTGGAAAGCATATTGGGTATTTCAAAAGAGCAGTTTTCGCAAATTGCGATGATTGCACAAGGCAAATTTATGGACTTGATTGCGGCATCTACAAAAGACAGACAAGAGATTTTTCGGCAGATATTCCATACAGAACGATACCAGACACTGCAAAATAAAATCAAAGAATTATGCAAACAACAAGATGACACATATGTGATATTACAAAAAAGTATACAACAATATATTGAAAATGCAGTTTGCCATAAAGAAAGCATATTTGCTATGGATTTGGAAAAAGCAAAAAATAATCAAATGCCCATTGCAGAAGTGCAAAATACCATACAAAATATTTTGGAACAAGATATAAAGGAAAAACAATATTTGGAACAAAAGCAAAAAGATGCTGATACACAGATTGCAAGTATTGCAGTGCAAAAAAATAAAGCAGAAGAAATACAAAAAACAAAACAAAATTTGAAACAGTTGCAAGAAACCATGCAATACTATGAAACAGAAAAAGAAAAACAATATGCCATATTGCAACAACAAAAAGAAAATGAACCAAAAAGAAAAGAACTGGAAAAACAAATCATAAAAGCAGAAAGTATGTTGCCAAAATATAAAGAATTGGACGTATGGCAAAAAGAAATTGCACAAAAAAGAGAACAATACAAACAGCATAAAACAAATAAAATACGTTTGGAAAATGATTTGCAAAAACTGGAAAAAGATTTTTCAAACTGCAAACAATTTATGGAAGAAAATGCAGATATTGCAGTACAATATCATACATTGTTGCAAAAAAAAGAAACCTGGGAGGAAAAACTCCAAACTCTGAAACAATATCGCATACAAACACAAGACTTAGAACAGCAATTACAAAATACACAGTCAAAATATCAAGCTATTTCTGAAAAAGCACAAAATTGTCGCAAAATATATCAAATCCAATACAAACAATATTTAGATGAACAAGCAGGTGTGTTGGCACAAACATTGTCTTATGGACAAAAATGCCCTGTGTGTGGCTCAACAGAACACCCACAACCTGCCATATTAGCAGAAAATGCACCCACAAAAGAAGATGTTGAAAAAGCAAAACAACATATGGAAGAAATACAGCAACAAGAAAAAAGCCTGAGCGAACAGTCAGCAGAGCTTTTTGCACAATGCAAAGCCAAAACAGAAAGCATACAAAATATTGTAAAAACAATATGGCAAAAAGAATTTGATGTATGTGATTTGCAAATGATATGCGAAAAAATTGAACGACGGTATCAGACATTACAAGACCAGTTGGCACAAACACAAAAGCATATGCAAGTATATGAAAAGCAAAAAAAAGAATTGGCAGATATAGAAACAGAACAAAAACAAAAAAATGAACAATATGCCCAAATGCAAAATAAAATGATTGCACTGGAAACAGAGGCAGAAAATATGAAAAACAACATAGACAAATTGCAAAAGGAATTGGAATATACAACAGAAAAAGAAGCAAAAGAAAATTTGGAACAACAAAAAATAATGTTGCAACAACAAATGAAAATTGCAGAACAAGCACAACAGAATTATCAAGAAATTATGGGCAATATGAAAGATTGTAGTGGGCAAATGAAAATATTAGAAAAGCAATTACAATCTGAACCAGAATTTGATATACAAGCATTGCAAGCAGATAATCAAAAATGGAATGAAATGAAGATGCAAATCAAAAAAGAGATTTCTGATTTGGATACCAGAATTGGACAAAATCAAAATGCATTGCAGGGTATGACACAAAAATTGGATATGCTACAAGAAATAGAGCAAAAATGCACTTGGTTAACAGCATTGTCAAAAACCATGAATGGAGGCATTAGTAAACAAGAAAAAATTACATTGGAAACATATATACAAATGACATATTTTGACCGTATTTTGGCAAGAGCAAACACAAAATTTATGGTCATGTCAAATGGGCAATATGAATTGAAACGTAGAACAGAAAATGGAAAAAAAGGACAAGTTGGTTTGGAATTGAATGTGATTGACCATTATAATGGTACAGAACGCAATATCCAAACATTGTCGGGCGGAGAGTCATTTCAGGCTTCGTTGTCATTGGCATTGGGG
>JAHHTV010000172.1 GCA_020024395.1 Anaerotignum sp.
GCCTCCTATATTTTATTAAAATCCATTTTCCCTCAAAAAATCCATTGTAATATTTGATTTTTTGTTTGGTGTTGATTTTGCTAAGAATTTTTGTATGTATTTCCCAATAACATCTGTTTCCAAATTGCATTGATAACCGATTGGACGATGTAACAATGTGGTATGGCTGCCTGTATGTGGTATAATCCCCACACGAAAACTATCTGTGCCAACATCCATAATTGTCAAACTAATTCCATCAATGGCAATCGAACCTTTTTCCACAATGCCAGATAAAATCGTTTCATCTGCACCAATGGTACATACCACTGCTGCTCCCTCATTTTTTCTGGAAAGTAAAATCCCTTGTCCATCAATATGCCCTGTTACCATATGTCCACCAAAACGGCCATTTGCTGCCATTGCCCGCTCTAAATGGACTTTGCTCCCTTGTTTCAAATCAACCAAATTGGTACGCCGCAAACTTTCTGCCATAACAAAAGCAACAAATCTATCTTTTTTCAAAGCTGTTACCGTCAGACATGCACCATTGACTGCAATACTATCTCCCAATTGTGTTCCTTCCAAAACAGTTTTTGCCGCAATTTCTAAGTTACTGCCTTCTTTTGTGAGAGAAACAGATTGTATTGTACCAAGTTCTTCAATAATTCCTGTAAACATTTACAACTCCCCTTACTTTATGTCATAGACGCAAAGTATGTCATTACCAAACGTTTTTGTTTCTATCAAATGTAGTGTTTGTGCATCATCAGGCAATGCAACACCTGTACCACCAATCGGTGATTTTGCACCCACACCACCAAATATTTTTGCACCAATGTAGCCATATACCCGTTGTACCAATCCAGCTTCTAACATTGCTGCATTTAATGTACTACCACCTTCTAATAAAATACTGCTTATCTGCCTTTCGCCTAATTTATCCATCAAAGCATGTAGTGGAACGGTTTCTCCCTCAAACACAAGCACATCTACGCCTTTTTGTTCTAGTGCAATTTTTTTGTTGCTGTCTTTTGAACAAGTTGCAATCAAAAGCGGAATTTCATTTGCTGTTTGCACCAGTTGGCTATCCAAAGGGATACGCAAATGGCTATCACAAATAATGCGAATGGGATTTCTTCCATCATCACCCAAGCGACAATTCAGCAACGGATTATCTTTCAACACAGTACCAATACCCGTCAATATGCCCATATATTGTCTACGCAATCTATGCACATGATGTCGGCTGTCTGCATTTGTCACCCATTGCGATGCCCCTGTTGCTGTGGCAATTTTCCCATCAGCTGTCATTGCATATTTCATTGCAACATAAGGCTGTTTTTTTGTAATGTAGTGAAAAAATGCTGCATTTAGTGCATCACATTCTGCTTGCAAAAAATCTTCCTCCACTGTAACACCTGCTTGTCGTAATTGTGCAACACCTTTTCCTGCCACAAGCGGGTTTGGGTCTTTTGAGCCAATCACAACATGTGTAATACCTGCCTCCAAAATCGCTTTTGTACAAGGTGGTGTTTTGCCCGTATGACAACAAGGCTCCAGTGTGACAAACAGTGTAGCACCTTCTAGGGAAGTCTGGCAGTTTGCTATGGCATTGCGTTCAGCGTGTAATCCACCAAAATATGCATGATACCCTTCTCCAACAATCTGCCCATCTTTGACCAGAACCGCACCTACCAACGGATTGGGGTCTACCATGCCAATGCCATTTTTTGCCAATGCAATTGCACGCATCATAAAATCTTGTTTTTCCAAAACTGCCACTTCCTTTCTGTAAAAAAATAACCCTGAAAGAACGAAATATCGTCCATTCAGGGCTGAAAATTCATGAAAAAATACACATATTCAAAAACATAGGCACAACAAAAAAGCTTCCTTTGTTTTTGACGTACATCAAATAACAGAACAAATCATATCTATTTGCACTGTTGTTATCTTCTTCCATCCAGACTATACTGTCGGTTTTGGAATTGCACCAAATCCTGACTTGAACCCATGTCAAGTCCTGCGTATTGCTACGCTCGCGGACTATACCGCCGATCGGGAATTTCACCCTGCCCTGAAGACCTACCATATGCTGTTGTCGTATTTATCATATGCCTTTATGACAAAAAATGCAAGTGTTTTTTTTCGGCATAATAGATAAAATTTTTTTATAAAATTCATAAAAAATACATAAAAAAAGTATTATTGTTATGCTTCTGCCAAAGACAAAATACCCAATGCAGATATCACAATAGATTGTAATAAATCATCTACATCTGCATTTTCATTTGGTTGGTGAATGGTTTCTGGTGTGTTTGGAAATACAGGGCCAAATGCCACCATATTGGGAAACATTTTTGCATATGTTCCACCACCAATCGCCAAAGGTTTTTGACAATCTCCTGTCACATCTTGATACACTTTCATCAATTTTTGTACAAGGGGTGTATCTTGTGGCACATACAACATATCTGTTTTTGCAGTTTCTAAAATTTCCATGCCATACGCCTCTACCGCTTGTTTTACTTTTTTTGCAATCATTTCTGCATCACCATTTTTGGGATAACGAATATCCAAATCGAATGTGAGCATATCTTTGTGATATTGTAACATACCCAAATTCATTGTGGTATCCCCTGTTTCTTCATCATGGTAATCAATATCTAATTTTTTACCATTTCCTTCTTGATCAATATGATGATATATAAAATCAATCAAATTTTGGAAATCGCCACCAAATGGAATGTCTTTTATTTTATGAACCAAATTCAAAATTGCATTTTCTCCCATAAATGGTCTGCTTGCATGTGCATCACGTCCAAATGCTTCTATTTGTACAGTTTTGTCATTTTCACACACAGAAATTTTATCATCAGACTCTATTTTTAGGCTTTTATCTGCAACCAATGTACATTTTGGTGGTACCACATTTCTTGCAATACCTGCTTCCATTTTTTCGACAGATATGCTACCTTTTGCAGGATGTTTTTTGCCTACTTTGAAATTCATAATTCCTTTTTCAAAAAATATCAATGGGTATTCTGCATCTGGTGTAAATCCTGCTTGTGGTATTTCTTCACCACTTTCTATGTAATGTGCGATACAAGAAGCTCCACATTCTTCATCCATACCAAAAATAACACGAATTCTTTTGTCAAGTGGAATTTGCATATCTTTCATCAATTTCAAAGCATACATTGCACCAAGTGTTGGACCTTTATCGTCTAATACACCTCGTCCATACATTTTGCCGTCATGGATTTCGCCACCAAATGGTGGATACTGCCAACCTTCGCCCTCTGGCACAACGTCCAAATGCCCCAGTATAGCAACCATGCTGTCGCCTTCTCCAATTTCCACCCAGCCTGCTCTATTGCCCACATTTTTTGTTTTTAATCCCCATGCTTCTCCCAGATTTAACGCAAATGTCAGCATTTCTTGCATATGTACGCCATATGGTGCATCTTGCGTGCCTTCTGCTTTGACACTTGGTATGGCAATACCTTTTTGAATGACATCCAATATTTCTTGTTTATTTTCTAATATTTTTTCTCTTAACATATTTTGATATGCTTGCATTTTTTCCCTCCTCAAAAAATTCCTTTTCAAAATTTTCACTGTATTTCAATATACCATATCACATACATTCATGC
>JAHHTV010000173.1 GCA_020024395.1 Anaerotignum sp.
GTATCAAACATGGCTATTTTTTATGGTGTGAGCTGTGTGATATAGGAGAAAATAAAAATACCTACTATATGATATAGTAGGCATTTGCTTGTGATTATTTTTTTGCGTCAAATGGAACATAAGGAACATCTAATTTGAAATGTTCTGGACCAAAGCATTTTAAGCCTTTTTCTGTTGTCCAAACTTTTGGTGCAGGCAATGCAAATACATTGACTTCCATACCTTCATAAAAATTGGGTGTTGTGAAAGGATTGCCGTCTTTATCCAACATACAAATCAAATCAGGTACAACCACGTCAACCGCATCATTCAAATAGGAAATGATATTTTCATTTTTGAAATGAATACGGTAGGTATCCCCTGCATTACATTCTTTCCCTGCCAAATGGATTTCACCAACATTAAAGCCGCCAACACTTTCCCAAGGAGTTTTTGTAATATCACCTTTGAATAAGAATTTACCTTCCATTTGTGCGGCAATGGCTCTGGCAACAGCTTCACCAGTTTTTCCGCTTTCTTTTTCGGCTCTCAAAATTTCACCGATTTTCATAGAATAGCTGATGGCATCTGGAATGATGGATTCTTTGTAATCTTTACCTTTCATAGGATGGTCTGCAACACCAACCATGTCACCACTTGCAACGGCAATGGCTCTGGCGATGGCTTCGGCTCTGAAATCATCGACAACTTCTGTAATCAGTGTTACATCACCAAATTCTGTTGCAACTGCCATAGGGTGAATGGGTTTATCATATACAAAATAGGAGGAGTGTTGCAATTCTGGTACAGAACGTCCTGCTGGGTCAGCGTCCATAATGGGCAATCCAAGCTGGCAAGCAGTATGTAATGCTTCAGCGGTATTGGCACCACCCAATTCTGTAGAAGAAACCGCAAAGAATTTTTCACCAAAATAATCTTCTAAGCTGCGGAATGCCAAAATGGCAGGTGGAACATCGGATATTGGCAAATTTGCAAATTTGGGATCTTTTTCTGCATCCAATGCCGCAGGTGCACCACAACCATAAGGTGTCGCGATGTATTTGTCATCGGGTAATTCGCTCAAATCTGCCAAATATAATTCTTTGCCTTCTGCAAAGTCTTGTTCCATCATGGCAAGACCATCTTCCAGATTGCCGCCACCGCCAGTACCCAATATGGTACAACCGTATAAAATGTCAATGATGTTTTGTTTACTTAGTTTTTTCATAAAATTTTTTCCTCCTTATGATATGTTTGCTACGTTATGTTCTCTTGCATTGGAAGGCATAAAACGTTCCAATATCATGTAAACAACAATGGCAATCAATATACCACTATATTCTATATGAATGAAATAAGCAGCAACTGCAGATATCAACCATGTGATAATTGCCAGCATTTTGACACCTTCGCAAGAATGCCAATTTTCTGGTTTGCCTTTACCGATAATCCAATAATCTGCAATCATGATACCACCAACAGGGCAAACAATGAATGAAAGCAGACTTAAAAAGCCTTGTATAAAATCCAATATACCAAATACACCTAAAAATGTACCAACTAATCCAACAGCCAATGTAACTTCACGTCTGCGGTTGTCAGGAACGTGTAACAACATGGCAACATTCAGACCACCGCTATATGCGTTTGTGGAATTGGTTGTCCATGTGGAAAGTATCAATGCACCAATGCCAAACAGTGGAATACCAACATCAATCAATACCATACTGATATCGTAATTACCAGCAATTTTTGTCAATAATATGCCAAGTACCAATGTGACAACACCCATGGGGAATACACCAAGACCAACAGATAATACGGTATCTTTTCGGCTTTTTTGAAATCTGGTATAATCTGATGCTGTGATGGTACCCATTGCAGTGAAGTTAAAGGAAAGACTGACACCTGCAAGGAAACTCATGGTTTGTGGAACTTCTTGGTCTAATGTTTGTAAGCCATATTTGGATATTGCAAGATAAGTACCAAGTATCATGGCAATAATCAAAAATGGTATGGAAATGTAGTTGAGTTTTTCCAAAGCACTCAAACCAAATACAGCAGTTAAAAGCATAACAACACCACAAATAATGCTACATACAGAAACAGGTACTTGCATACCGAGCTGCACGTTCAAATAATTGCTGATTGCTTCGCCACAAACTTCGTTTTGTATGCCAAACCAGCCAATGGCATTGATTGCAAATAATATGCTGACCAAAAATCTTGCACCTGTTTTGCCAAATGTAGATTCTGCAACGGTACAAGAGGCGATACCAATATCTGTACCAATGATACCAATGACAATCATGCCCAAAACAACCAAAAGATACCCAAGTGAGCCGGATATGATAGCGGGCCAAAGTGGCATAGCCTCTCCCAATAATGCACCCAATAAAAATGCTGGTACACAAACACAAATACCTGCTTGTACAAACATCATAGATAACCAACTTCTGCGTTCGTCGGCAGTGATGGGTGTTAATGCATTTGCTTCTGATTTTTTTTCTTTTCCCATAATGTACTCCTTTCTTTTCTACAAATTTTTTATACAAATGATATGGTATAAGTATTCATTTATTGTGTTTATGATAGCATATTTTTTTTGTTTGTACATTGTAGAATAAACAAAATTAGATATTTTTTTTGTGCATATGCATAAAATATAGTTGTTTTTTGTCGTTTTGTGATTTATAATCAAAAAGAAAGCAGGTGGAAAATATGAGTATTACAGTGAGAGATTGTTTGCGATTGCCGTCTTTGCGTTTGGGAAATGTGATTGCAGGTGCACAAGGATTGGACAAAATTGTGAGTTCGATTTCTGTGGTGGAGTTTGCAAGTTCTGAAATTTATGTTTATGCACCGAATGAATTATTGATATCCAGTTTTTATTCCATCAAAGATAATATTTGTGCACAATGTGCAGAAATTGAAGAATATAAAAAAAGCGGAGAGGTGGGTTTGGTGCTTTTTTATTCTGATGTTATATTAAAAACCATACATCAGGATTTGATTGACACTGCAAACAGATTGCAATTTCCAATTATTGCTTTGCCGGGAGATGATGTAGGGATTTATTATAGTGATGTGATTAGTGAAGTGATGGAAGCGGTGATTGTGGATAGAAACGCTACAAAATCATTTGTAAAAAATACAATCGAACGTATTTCACAGTTGATACCGTCCAGACAAAATATCAAACGGATACTTGTTTTTGCATCGGAATATGCAAAAGCCTCTTTTTATTTGTTGAATGAAAATGGTACAGAAGTTTGCTCGGCACTTTGGCCAATGACAGAAAAAATAGATTTTGAAAAATTGCCAAAGGGGTTTGATATGTTGCGGCAAAATTTTACAGATAATAAAGGTACGGTTTTGACATTGTGTGGTGTCAGTAACAACAACCGTTTGAATTATGCAGTGATGAATGAAATTATAGAAACGATACAGATTTTTTCTTTGGCTTGGAACCATAATTTGAATGTAGATACAAAAGAGTCTTTGATTACAGCATTGATTGAAAGCGACAATGAATTGGTAGAAAGTATTGCAAAAAATCAAAATATCAATTTGCAGACAGAAGTGAATGTATATTTTATGGATTTTGATAATCCAGATGATATTATGGGGACATTGTCAAATGAGATTATAC
>JAHHTV010000174.1 GCA_020024395.1 Anaerotignum sp.
GATTTGATATAACAAATACCAACCGCAGTTGGGCCTGCATGTGTACCGATGGTAATGCCGATATGCCAAGGGGTTGGCTCTACAAAAAATCCGTCTTGCTGTAATGCATGAATGAGGATTTCGGCATCTGCCTGTTTTTCTTTTTCACCACGAATGACACAAACATGATATGCTTGTTTTTGGTCACCAATTTCTTGTTTTGTCATGTCTAATATGGTTTTGAGTGCTTTTTTATGCCCTCTGACTTTGCTTTCTGGGAATAACTCGCCTTGTTTCATTACAATAACGGGCTTGATATTCAAAATAGCACCAGCAAATGCGGCAGCCTTGCCAACACGTCCACCATGCTGTAAAAAATCTAAATTCTCTACCGTAAAATTGATTTTTGTTGTTTGTTTTTGTTGATTTAATGTATCAATGAGTTTGTCCATATCGTAGCCAGCATCTCGCATACGACACGCCTCCCAAACCAAAAGACCTTGTGTACCTGTGACACAAATGCTGTCTAATACCTCAATACGGCGATTTGGATAACTTTCTAACAATATTTGTTTTGCATTGTTTGCACTTTGGTAAGAGCCACTGAATTTGGAAGTTAAACAAATACACAAAATATCTTTGCCTGCTTTCAAATAAGGCTCAAAAACATCGATGTAATCTTGTATGGGTGGCAATGATGTTTTTGGATATACTTTTTGTTCTTTGATTTTGTCATAAAATGCCTCTGCTGTCAGCTCTGACAGTTCTTTATAATATTGTATGGTGTCAAATGTGGCATAATAAGAAACAATGCCAATATCCAATGTTTGCAAAAGTTCAGAAGGAATATCGCAAGAACTGTCCGATATAATTTGATAATTTGACATGAAAAGACCTCCATATTGTACAAGGTTTTATCGTTACATTGTAAAACAAATGCCATTTATTTGTCAATGAAAAGACAATGAATTTTGATAAAAAAGCCAAAAATTGCTTTGATTTTCTATAGTGACAATGGTATACTGAAATGACGCACAAAGGAGGCGAAACAAATGAAAACATTGGTGATTGCAGAAAAACCATCTGTTGCCAGAGATATTGCAAAAGTTTTGGGTGTCACAGGCAAAGGCGATGGTTTTTTGATGGGGGAGCAATATATCATATCATGGGCAATCGGACATTTGGTGACATTGGCAGAGCCAGAGGCGTATAATGCCGCTTATAAAAAATGGAGTTTTGAAAATTTGCCGATATTGCCACAAAATATGAAATTGGAAGCCATAACAAAAACACGCAGTCAGTTAAAGGTGTTGCATAAGCTGATGCACAGCAAAGAAGTTGGGGACATCATTTGTGCAACAGACAGCGGGAGAGAAGGGGAATTGATATTTCGCTACATTTATGATATTACAAAATGCAAAAAACCATTTCGGCGGTTATGGATATCCAGTATGACAGAAACTGCAATTAAAGAGGGTTTCGCAAATTTGAAAAATGGTGCGGCGTATGATTTATTGTACCAATCAGCAAAATGCCGTGCAGAGGCAGATTGGCTGGTGGGCATGAATGCCTCCCGTGCTTATACCATACAATATCATGCTTTGCTGAGTATTGGGCGTGTACAAACGCCAACGCTTGCTTTGATTGTGCAAAGGCAAAAAGAAATAGATACATTTGTTTCACAAGATTATTTTGAGGTGGAAGCAAATTTTGGCGAATATACAGGGCTTTGGATAGACGAAAAGGAACAGACAAAAATACAGAAAAAAGAACAGGCAGAACAAATTGTTTCAAATGTGAAAACAAAAAGCGGTGTGATTGCCAAAATAGAAACAGAACAAAAAAAGCAATTACCACCTTTATTATATGATTTGACAGAATTACAAAGAGAATGTAACCGTAAATTCGGATACGCCGCACAGAAAACATTGCAAATTGCACAGGCGTTATACGAAAAAAGAAAAATGATAACATATCCTCGTACAGATAGCCGCTATTTGAGCGATGATATGCAGACAAAAGTCAAACAAACGATGCAAAAATTGGAAAAAACGACAACATATGGAAAATATGCAAAACAGGCATTGCAGGATATGAAATTTGATAAACGCATTGTGGACAACAGCAAAGTCACAGACCATCATGCCATTATTCCCACAGATACCAATATCAAAACAGAGCATTTGACAACAGAAGAAAAAAATGTTTTTGATTTGATTGCAGGGCGGTTTATGGCTGTGTTTTATCCACCGTATGTGTATGAGATTACAAAGGTGTATAGCCAAGTGGAAAAAGAATGTTTTTTGTCAAAAGGAAAAGTGGTGCTGCAAGAAGGCTGGCAGGCAGTGGAAAAAGCGTTTTCTCCTGCACCAAAACGCAAAAAAACAGACACAGAAGAACAGCAATTACCACAAATGCAAAAAGGACAAAATATTGTAGTCAAACATGCAAAGGTGTTGAAAAAACAAACAAAACCGCCTACCCCATACACAGAAAGTACATTGCTTTCCGCAATGGAGCATGCAGGGCGTTTTGTGGAGGATGAAACGGTAAAAGAACAAATGAAAGATAGCGGTCTGGGTACACCTGCAACAAGAGCGGCAATGATTGAACGATTGCTAAAAGTTGGATATATTGTCAGAAAAGGCAAATCACTATTGCCAACAGAGAAAGGGCAGAATTTGATTGCGGTAGTGCCTGAAGCATTGCGTTCTCCAGAAACAACAGGGAAATGGGAAAAGGGGTTGTCGTCGATTGCAAAAGGAAATATGACACAACAGCGTTTTATGGAAAGCATTTCTCGCTATGTGCAGTTTTTGGTGGAAGATGCCAAACATAACAAAAAAGATGTGGTATTTGCACAAGAAGCATATCAAGGCAAAAAGACAAAAGGTTTGGGAAAATGCCCACTGTGTCAAAAAGGCAGTGTATTGGAAAACAGTAAATCTTATTATTGCACACAATGGAAAAGCGGCTGTAAATTTTCTATATGGAAAAACAGTTTGGAGGCATATGGCGTTACAGTGACAGATGCTATCATGAAAAAATTGTTGAAAAATAAAAAAATAGAAAAAATGTCTGTCATATTGCCACAAACAGGTGAAAAATGTGTGGCAGATTTGATTTTGGAAATGCAAAAAAATGGATATTTGGAATGGCAAAATGTTACAAGGATAGAAAAGGAGCAATAAAAAATGCAATCAATATATAACATGTTGGGGATTTCCCCAGAGGTAGAACAGTTTGGAAAAACGGTATTGGCAGGCTTAAAAGAACGTTTTGCACAGATTGATGCGGTGGCTGAATACAACCAAGCGAAGGTGTTGGCAGCGATGCAAAAAAATCGTGTGAGTGCAGAATGCTTTGCAGGCTCCACAGGATATGGATATAACGACCAGGGGCGTGAAGTGCTGGAGCAGGTATATGCAGATTGTTTTCATACAGAAGCGGCTTTGGTACGTCCGCAGATTACTTGTGGTACGCATGCTTTGGCGGTGGCGTTGTCCGCAAATTTGTTGCCAGGAGATGAACTGCTTTCTCCTGTGGGAAAACCATACGATACTTTGGAAAATGTCATTGGGATACAGAAATCACCTTGCTCTTTGGCTGAATATGGCGTTTCTTACAGAC
>JAHHTV010000175.1 GCA_020024395.1 Anaerotignum sp.
TACAGCTGCAACAGCATGTGAACCTCCTGTATTGTGTGGTACAGCAACAGGCAGTCTGTTTATTGCAAAGAAAGACCAAAGAGGTCCTCAGGAATCGTCCTTTACAGACGCAAAACATCCAGAATAATCTAGTCTATAAAAATATTGATGAAAGTAAAACCATAGAGCGAAAAAACACTTAATCAATGAAGGAGGAATTTATTATGGTAGGTAAAAAAGTGGTACATCATCTGATGATGAGCGCAAAAGATGCTCATTACGTAGGTGGTCTGGTCAACGGTGCAAGAATCGTAAACCAATGGGGCGATGTAGGTACAGAATTGATGGTTTATGTAGATGGTGACATCAGTTTATTCTTGGGATATAAAGACATCGAATTTACAGCACCTGTATATGTAGGTGACTTTATGGAATATCATGGTTGGATTGAAAAAGTAGGGAACCAGTCTTATACATGTAAATTTGAAGCTTGGAAAGTTGCAACCATGTTGAATACTACAGATGCAGATATGACAGGTATCGCACATACAGCTGCAACAGCATGTGAACCTCCTGTATTGTGTGGTACAGCAACAGGCAGTTTGTTTATTGCCAAGAAAGACCAAAGAGGTTCTCAGGAATCTTCCTTTAAAGATGCAAAACATCCAGAATAATTTTATAAATTTCACCATACACCCTATTATACTTTCTATCACTTTAGAGTGGTATATATTTGATATAAAAATCCCATAACGAAGGTTCGTTTTGGGATTTTTATATATCAAATGCAATCATCAAGGAAATAGAAATTCATTTTACTAAAAAAGAAAAAGAGGTGGAGCAATGAATAGACCATTAGAAGGAATTCGCGTTTTAGATTTAACACAAGCTTATAGTGGACCGTTTTGTACGATGAATTTGGCTGACCATGGTGCAGAGGTTATTAAAATTGAACGCCCTAACAGTGGAGATCAGACAAGAAGTTGGGGACCTATGAAAAATGATTATAGCGGGTATTATGCATATATCAATCGAAATAAAAAAGGCATTACTCTAAATCTCGCTTCTGAAGAAGGAAAACAAATTTTTCGTGAATTAGTAAAGACTGCGGACGTTGTTTGCGAAAATTATAAAGTTGGTGTTTTGGAAAAATTGGGGTTTTCTTATGATGTTTTGAAAGAAATCAATCCTCGTATTATTTATGGTTCTATCAGTGGATTTGGGTTGAAAGGACCTTTGGCTTCCCGTCCTTGTTACGACATTGTTGCACAGGCAATGAGTGGTATGATGAGTGTAACTGGCTTTGCAGATGGTCCTCCATGTAAGATTGGTCCTTCTGTTGGAGATAACTACTCTGGTGCATATCTTTGCATGGGCATCCTGATGGCGTTGTACGAAAGAGAAAAAACAGGTATAGGAAAACGCATAGATGTTGCAATGGTAGATACACTTTTCTCTGTAATGGAAAACTTTGTGGTGGAATATACCATTGCGGGTAAAACACCTCATCGAGCTGGAAATCAAGATCCAAGCATTGCACCTTTTGACTCTTTTAAGGCAAAAAATGGTCAATTTGTAATGGGATGTGGTACAGATAAAATGTTCGCAGGTCTTTGTGAAGTGATGGGAAGAACAGATTTGATTGACAATCCTTTGTACAAAACAAATCTTGCCAGATGCGAAAATTATCTGACATCTTTGAAACCAATTATTGAAGAATGGACAACAACCAAAACCATTGCAGAGTTAGAAGATATCATTACAAAGCTTTCTATTCCATTTGGGGTAATTCTTAATATTCCTGAAGCTACAGAACATGAACAGCTTCAGTCTCGAAATATGTTGTGGAAAGTTTATCAAAATGGTATGGAGGCAGAAATTAGAATTCCTGGTACACCAATTAAAATACATGGGGAAGAGGATAAAATTCAAAAAGCAGCACCTTTGCTTGGTGAAGACAATGATGCGGTTTACAGCAGTTTGTTAGGTTTGTCTAACGAAGAAATTGCTCGTTTGCGTGAAAATGATGTGATTTGATAAAGTATAGATTTTGTTTTCCATAAAGTTTATATATACCAGTAGTATAACTTTTAATAAGAAAGGTGAATAGCAAGTACATAAAAAGAAAACAAAGCGTACTAAACTGGCTTTCTTATATATCAAAAGATATTATACACTTGATGATATATTAAGAAAGCCATTCTAGTATAGATGTAGATTTATGCAAAATGTACAGATGATAAGGTGACTTGCTGAACTTGAAATTCCAAAAAATTGGAAGGAGGATATATATATGAGGTTTAAAAAAGGTGACTTATCAATACCAATGCTTTTGATGATGGGCGGAGCACTTTATTCCATGCATTTTGGTGCTTCTAGTATGGTTTGGCCTATGACATGGGGAAAAGAAAGTGGCACATCTGTGTTCTTAACATTTATTGGTGCTTTTATCACTTCATTGTTGTTGCCTTTGTTGGCGTATGTAGCCTTAGCTAGAGGGCAAGGAACATATTTTGGTTTAGCAAAAAGGGCAATGCCTAAATTTGGTCCTATTTTTACATCTGTTACCATTATTATTATGGGACCTTTATATACCATTCCTCGTATGAGTGCATCATCTTGGGATGCAATCTGTCAGGCAACTGGTTTTGTACCAGACAGTTCTATTCCTATTATTTTATTTTCAGCATTCTATTATGCGCTTACTTATTGGTTTTTGGTAGGGCGCAGTAACGTGATGGATAAAGTAAGTAAATTTTTGTTCCCTGTTTTGATTTTGATTGTTGTTGCAATTATTGGAAAAGGTTTATTGACACCACTAGGCGAGTGGCAACCAAAAACTTTTGATACACCTGCACTAGCTTATGGTTTTACACAAGGTTATGCTACCTCAGAATTATTGTGTGCATTGACATTTGGTATTGTTATTTTAAATAACTTGAAAGGTCAAGGTGTCACAAATGAGCGTATGAATCAAAATATTATTCGAGTTGGTATCGTTGGTATTGGACTACTTTCTTTGACACATCTTGGTCATATGATTGTAGGTGCCAATACAGGTGGAACAATTGATTTGCAGTTTGTGACACTATATACCGATGTAGCATTTAAACTTTTGGGAACGGTTGGTGGAACAATTTTCTCTATCGGTCTTGTTTTTGCATCTTTGACTACAGCAATTGGAATTAGTGCTGCAACTGCGGAATATTGTGAGGATGCTTCCAATAAGAGGTTGGGGTACAAAAAATGTATTATAATTGTGTGTATCTTTAGTGCGATTATTGGTGCTGTTGGTCTTACCAATATTCTGACATATGTTGCACCGATTCAAGATGCGGTATATCCTGGTGCTATTATATTGGTACTGTATTATGTATTTATGCCTAATTGCAATGATAAAAAACATTTGACAGTGTGCAAATGGGGAATTGTAGTGAGTGTCTTTTTTGGAATTCTGGATGGCATCTATACATACAATATCTTGCTGGATTTGAAACTGAACTGGTTTGTAGATCTTTATTTGAAGCTGCCATTTGCACAATGGAAATTGGCATGGATGCCTGTATGTGCAGTTGTGATGATATGTAC
>JAHHTV010000176.1 GCA_020024395.1 Anaerotignum sp.
ACGAAAGCTAATTCTCTGTCAATGCAGGTTTGGCACAAGAAAGCGCCAAAATTACAAATATTGTATTATATGGTTTGGACTCCAGAAACCACGACTATAAAGGTCTTTCTGATGTGATTATGATTGCATCTATCAATAGTAAGGATAATAAAGTCAAATTGATTTCGATTGCAAGGGATACTTATGTAGATGTGCCAGGACATGGCAAAACAAAAATTAACCATGCATATAATTATGGTGGAGCAGAATTGGCAATACAGACATTAAATGAAAATTTTGATTTGAATATTACAGACTATGTGACAACCAATTTTGACTCTTTGGCTGAAGTCATTGATGCTGTGGGTGGTGTGGATATAGAAGTTTCTGAGGCAGAACGAAAACAAATCAATGCTTATTTGTTGGCAGGAGAGCCTTTGCGAGAAACTGGTATGGTGCATTTGAATGGCCCACAGGCGGTGAGTTATGCACGTATTCGTAAAATCGACAGCGACGATATGCGTACACAAAGACAAAGAAATGTGCTGGAACAAGTATTCAAAAATGCAAAAACACTTTCTCCATTGCAATATCCCGCATTGGTACGGCAATTAGCACCTTTGGTGGAAACATCATTGAGCAATGAAGAAATATTACAGTTGGTTTCTGTGGGATTGACAAGTGGTTTGACACTGGAACAAGGTGCGTTCCCGAATGAATATATCGAAAGCACAGGGCAAACCATCAAAGGACCTGGCTGGGTTTATGTATATGATATTGAACAAGCAGCAGAAATGATACATGATTTCATTTATAAAGATATTCCGTTTTCACAATATGGCATGACAGAGGCAGAAAGAGAGGCTGCCAATGCACAACAAACAGTATCTGAGGAAAATACGGAAGAATTACCATAAATATCATAATTTTGAAAAAAGCAGTTGACAAAGTGAAATATCGTTGTATAATGGTGGTTAGTTGATACAGAAAAAGGCAATGAAAAGAAGAGTACGCTTTGAATGGTTTTACAGAGAACTTTCCATTTGTTGAGAGGAAAGAAACACGGAAAAAGCGGAAGATGGTCTTGGAGCTGCATACCGAGGGGAATTTTTCTCTTAGGCTATGACGGGTATGCCCGTGACAGCATAATGGTATCGGTAAATGATTTACCCGTACTGCATGAGGTCAAAACTGTGAGGTTTTGACGAATTAGGGTGGTAACACGAAGTATATGCTCTCGTCCCTTAGAATGAATGATATTCTGAGGCACGAGGGCTTTTTTGTTTGATTTTGAAAGATAAGGAGAGAACACACATGGCACAAACAGAAACCATGATTGCATTGCAAGGCATTACAAAGGTGTTTCAACAGAAAAAAGAAAATTTACAGGTGTTAAAAGGTATTGATTTGGATATTGCCAAAGGGGAAATTTTTGGCATTATTGGTATGAGTGGTGCAGGAAAAAGTACGTTGGTACGTTGTATCAATTTGCTGGAACGCCCCACAGAAGGCAAAGTGTATTTAGATGGGCAGGAATTGACTTGTCTGTCTGAAAAAGAATTGCGAAAAGCACGCCGTTCAATGGGTATGATATTTCAGCAATTTCATTTACTTGTGCAAAGAACAGCACTTGAAAATGTTTGTTTTCCTATGGAAATTGCAGGGATAAAAAAACAAGAAGCAATCAAAAAAGCACAAGAGCTTTTGGAATTGGTGGGGCTTGGTGATAGAGCAGAGCATTATCCTTCTCAAATGTCAGGGGGACAAAAACAAAGAGTAGCGATTGCGAGAGCTTTGGCAACAAATCCAAAAGTGTTGCTTTGTGATGAAGCAACCAGTGCATTAGACCCAAATACCACAAAAGGTGTTTTGGAATTGTTGAAAGATATTAACCAAAGATTGGGCATTACCATTGTAATGATTACACATGAAATGAAAGTGATACAAGAAATTTGCCATCGTGTGGCAATCATCAGCGAAGGCAATATTGCAGAAATGGGCAGTGTGGCAGAAATATTTACAGCACCCAAAACAGAAGCAGGCAGAGAATTGGTGTTCCACGAAGGGGACAGCAGAGAAGGCTTGCAAGGTTATGTGCCACATTGTTATCGTATTGTATTTGATGAAAGCAATTCCAATGAACCATTATTGGGCAGTATGATGGTGGAATGTGGTGGTCTTGCCAATATATTGGCTGCAAACACCAGAAGTATTGATGGTAAAGTATATGGACAGATGATGATACAGTTGCCAGAAGATGAAGCACTGCGAGAACGTATGATTGCGAATTTGAGGGCAAAACATATTGTTGTGGAGGAGGTAGAACATGTTTGAGCCAGGAATGATAGAGTTGGTGATACAAGCATTTGGGGAAAGTATTTTTATGACGCTTGTATCATCACTGTTTGCATATTTGATTGGTTTGCCTTTGGGATTGGTATTGGTGGCAACGGATAAAGATGGCATTTCGCCTTCCCCTGTTTGTAACCAAATATTGGGGTTTGTGGTGAATGTGTTGCGTTCTGTACCATTTTTGCTGTTATTGGTAGCTGTATTGCCAATCACAAAAGCTGTGGTGGGTACAACAATTGGTGCAAAAGCAACCGTTGTACCACTTGTTATTGGTGCAGCACCTTTTATCGCTCGTTTGGTGGAATCTTCATTGAAAGAAGTAGACAAAGGTGTGATTGAGGCAGCACAGTCTATGGGAGCATCTCCTTTTGAAATTATGACAAAAGTGCTGCTGCCAGAGGCAAAACCATCTTTATTGATGGGAAGTGCCATTGCTATGACAACGATATTGGGCTATTCTGCAATCGCAGGGTTCTGTGGCGGTGGTGGTTTGGGGGCAGTTGCCATTAACTATGGTTACTATCGTACACAAACAGATGTAATGCTTGCAATGGTGGTATTATTGGTTGTCATTGTGCAAATTTTGCAGGAAATTGGTTTGCGTATCGCAAAAAGATATGACAGAAGAATGTAATGCATATGAATATCAATTCATATTCGTTTACATATAACACAAAAAATGATGTATATATTTTGAAGGAGGATTTTGTATTATGAAAAAGTTTTTAGCAGTAGCATTGACAGCAGTTGTGGCTTTGGGTGTGGCAGGTTGTGGAACACAATCCAGTGAACAAACAGATGGAGATAAACAAACACAAGAAGAAAGTGGCGAAGCAGTGACATTGAAAATTGGTGCATCTCCATCTCCTCATGTGGATATTTTGAAAGCTGCACAACCTTTGTTGGAAGAACAAGGCATTACATTGGATATTGTAGAATTTAATGACTATCTATTGCCAAATAAAGCATTAGATGAAGGCGATTTGGATGCAAACTTCTTTCAACATAAACCATATTTAGATACATTTAATACAGATCATAGCATGGACTTGGTTTCTTTGGGGGCAGTACATTATGAACCAATGGCTATTTTTGCTGGAAAAACAACAGATTTAGAAAGTTTGCCTGATGGTGCAATTGTTGGTGTGCCAAATGACCCCACAAATGAAGCAAGAGCGTTGTTGTTATTAGAAGCAAATGGTGTTTTGAAATTGAAAGAAGATGTTGGT
>JAHHTV010000177.1 GCA_020024395.1 Anaerotignum sp.
GGCAGATGCATTTTCTTCTGTTGCACCTGCACTGGACTGCACAATCTGACTGATATTTTCTACGCCATCTTGTAAATACTGCAATTCTTCCACTTGCATTTGTGCATTTTCAGAAACCACACCAATCGCAGAAACCGCCTGCTGTGCATTTTGTTCTGTTTGGTTGATAAATTCCACCAATTCCTGCACCATTGTATTGCTTTTTGTGACTGTTTCAATAGAACGAGAAATCAATATATTGGTATTGTGAGAAGCCTCTGCGGTTTTAGATGCCAAATTTCGTACTTCGTCCGCAACCACAGCAAACCCTTTACCTGCTGTACCTGCTCTGGCTGCTTCCACAGCCGCATTCAATGCCAAAATATTGGTTTGGAATGCAATATCTTCAATGGTTTTGATAATTTTGCTAATTTCTTCAGAACTTTTATTCATTTCTGCCATAGCATCCACAAGGTCTGCCATTTTGTGTGTACTTTTTTGCATATCATCGCCAACCAATGCTGCTGATACGCTAACTTGCGATGCATTATCTGCCCCAAGTTTTACCATATCCAATACAGATACAATTCTGTCAGATAATTGTGTCACTGTGGAAGATTGTGTGGTTGCTGCCTCTGCCATATTTTGTGTGTTTTCTGATACTTGTGTTGCAACATTCATCACAACATTTGCATTTTCGTCAATTTTGTGGAAAGCTTTCGAAAGAGAACTTTGCATATCATCAAAAAAATCTTTAATCTTTACAAAATCACCACGGAATGCCACTTCACATTGTGCCGTAAAATCTCCAGTAGCAAATTCACTTAAAACATTACCAATTTCTGTCACATATTTGTTCAGCTCTGCAATGGAGTCATTCAAAGACTCTGCCAATGTACCAATTTCATCATGTGTATTGACATCAATTTCAAATCCCAATTCCCCTTGTTGTAATCTTCTACAACCTTGTTCAATTTCCAATATTGGATTGACAATATGTGTTGTTGTGTAACGCATCACATTTGCATAGCAAGTCAATGCAAAAATAGTTAATGCAATCAACGCAATAAATGACATCAACATAATATCATCCATAGACTTTTTTGCCATTGCTGCTTCTTCATTTGTAATAGTAACCAAATCATCTAACAATGAAACAAGGCTTTGTATTGCTGGTTCTGTTTCATTCAAATAAATACTTTTTTGTTGTTCATAAGAAACACCATCAGCAAAAATTCTCTGTGCTGTTTTATGTACTGTTTCATGCACAGGCAAAATTTTCTGTATCAAAGCTTGTATTTCTGGATTGTTTACATTGTCAGGATTGTGTAACCATTTTCCCAATGTACAACTTGTATCATCTAAAACCCCTGTAAAACTTGTATCCAGACCAATGGCTGATACCAAATTTTCACTCCATTCATAATGTGCACGTTTGCCATCGATTGCTGTTGCGTATAATTGTTGTGCATGTATCATTTCTCTGTTTTCATGTTCTATTCTTGAAATTGACACAAAAAAACATGCTGCCAAAGCAAGTAAAGCAATCAACATCGAAACTAAACGTAACATAACAGAACGTTTTATTCCTTTTTTCATAACTTCTACCCCTCCACTTTTTGTATATTCTACAAAATTGCACATATATTTACATATAGTTATATCGTAACATATCCAGCCAAAAATGTCGAGCTTTTACGCAAAATTGTATAAAAATTAGGAATATCAGTCAAATTTTGTCAAAATTACAAATAAATTTTACAAATTATTTTTTACAGAAATAAGAAAACGTTCTATTTTCAAAATTGTATCCATACACTTTTTATATATCTACCAAAAGAAAGGATGTATTTTATATGGAAAATTATAATATCTATCAAGATATTGCAGAACGCACAGGCGGTGATATTTATATTGGTGTTGTGGGGCCTGTACGAACAGGAAAATCTACATTTATCAAACGTTTTATGGATTTATTGGTATTACCCAATATCGAAAATCCTCATATTCGAGAACGAACAAGAGACGAATTGCCACAATCCGCATCTGGCAAAACCATCATGACCACAGAGCCCAAATTTGTACCCAATGAAGCGGTTACTTTATCACTGGGAGAAAATATAGATTTTCGTGTACGTATGATTGATTGTGTTGGGTATTTGGTGCCAGAAGCAGAAGGACATATGGACGGTGAAATTCCCCGTATGGTACATACCCCTTGGTCTGAACAGCCTATGCCATTTATGCAAGCCGCAGAAGCTGGCACAAAAAAAGTCATTACAGACCATTCTACTGTTGGCGTTGTGGTCACAACAGATGGTAGTGTCACAGAACTTTCCAGAGAAAACTATTTGCCCGCAGAAGAACGTGTCATACAAGAATTAAAAGACATTGGGAAACCCTTTGTTGTGCTTTTGAATACTGCAACACCCTATCAAGAGGACACCCGCAAATTACAAGCCGAAATGGAACAAAAATATGATGTACCTGTTATTGCTGTCAATGTAGCACAATTAAAAGGCGATGACATCAAAAAAATATTAGAACGTATATTGTATCGTTTTCCTATGCGAGAAATGCGGTTTTATTTCCCTGCATGGGTGGAAACATTGGAAGACGACCACTGGCTCAAACAGGAAATGATTGCTGCTTTGAAAGATGTCATGACAAAAACATCGTATTTGGAAGATATTCAAAATGCCGCATCAACATTACAAGGTAAAGCCTGTTTGAAAAAAATTTACACCGAAAAGATATTACCTGGAGAAGGTGCAGCTGACATTGGTTTGACATTCGATGATGATTTGTTTTATCGGATATTAAGCGAAACCGTTGATTTGCCCATTGCAAACGATTATTCTTTGGTAGAAACCATTCGTATGCTTTCCGAAATCAAAAAAGAATATGACAAAATTTCCAGTGCATTGGGCGATGTCAAAAGAAAAGGATATGGTGTTGTCACACCTGCATTTGAAGAAATCACATTAGAAAAACCTGCTGTATTTAAGCAAGGTAATCGTTATGGTATCAAACTAAAAGCAAAAGGTGAATCTATTCATTTGATAAAGGCCGATGTAGAAACAGAGGTTTCTCCCATCATTGGCAATGAAGAACAATCCCATGAATTTATCGAAAATCTCATTGCAGATTATGAAACAGCACCCGAAAAAATATGGGATTTGAATATATTCGGTCGTACACTCAGTTCTATGATTAACGATGGTATGCAAAACAAAATCTATCGTATGCCAGAAGATGCACAAATGAAATTACAAGAAGCATTGCAAAAAATTGTCAATGAAGGTAGTGGCGGTTTGATTTGTATTATATTATAAAAAAAAGGACTTCTTTTATAGAAGTCCTTTTTTTCAAAAAATCATTTTTGCATAACTACCGCCAAATTTTTCTTTTTTGACCACAATTTGTTTTTCTATTTTTTCTTTTAATTCTGCCACATGGGAAATAATCCCAATCAAGCGGTTTCCATCAGACAGTTGTTGTAGTATCCGAATGGCTTGTTGCAACGCTTCTTCATCTAATGAGCCAAACCCTTCATCAATAAACATAGTATCCAAC
>JAHHTV010000178.1 GCA_020024395.1 Anaerotignum sp.
GGCACAGTACCGCCTTTGACCAAAAGTTTTTTGCTATTGGTTTTCAAAATTTCTTCTTTTATCAAAACTTTGATATTATGATAATCGTTTTTGTAAAGAAAAATATCAATCAATGCTTCAGAAGGAATGAGTTTTGCCACAGATGTATAAGTTTCTTCCAAATGTGCTTCTATCATATCCTCAAATTTGTGGACATCTTGCACTTGATTTGTGCCATATGCCGTATCTGATAGCAACCGCAACGCTTCTTCCGGCGTTTTTGCCTCTGCCATCTGCATCAATTTCTGCTTGCTCAGCAGCTTATTTTCCATAGAGCGAACACTTGCTACTGCGAAAGGGTATATTTTGTTTTTTGCCATGTTCCCCCCTCCTTAAAATAAAATATTCGCTGCTGTCATTTGCATTTCTTCTTTTTGTACCGTCATAATGGCAGCAAAAGAATAATTGTATTCAATATCACCGTTTTTGACAATAAATCCGCCATCAATTTGAACTGTTTTATTGGAAAGTACAAAACCTTTTCTGGAAATAATATTTGCCAAACGTCTTTTATCTTTTTCAGAAACCATAATTTCTTTTCCTTGTTCCAATTTCAGAGCGTCCAGCATATTGCCAATCACGTTTTCGTATTCTTCATCAGACAAGCTTTCCAATCTTTTGACAGCCTCTTGCAGCACTTCTTCCAACAAATTTTGTTTTTCTTGCAGCAATGCTTTTTTTGCATCCATTTCAGCTGCAGAAATTTCTTTGGCGTGTGCTTTTCTGCCTTCTTCTTCTGCCAATCTGCGGTATCTGTCTGCTTCTTTTTCCATTTTTTCTTTGGCAGATTTTTGCAGTTCATCCGTTTCTCTTTTGGCTTGTGTCAAAATTGCTTGGATTTCTGTATCTGCTTCTGCCATAATCTTATCAATAATAATTTTTCCGTCATTCATAGGAGTTCCTTACCCCCTTCATCAAATTACAGTTGCAAGCTGTTGAGCATCAAGAAAGATACCAACAGTGCCAATACTGCGTATGTTTCTACCATCGCTGCAAACAACATACCTTTTGCCAATTCGCTAGGTCTTTTACCAACCAACATAACGCCAGCTGCTGCTGCTTTCCCCTGTGCAATCGCAGAGCAAAGACCAACAATACCAATCGGCAAAGCTGCGGCAAATATGGAAGCCCCTTGTGCAATGCTCAAATCCAACATACCATCACCACCAAGCAAACCAACTTTTACCATAACGATGAAGGCAATCAGCAAACCATAAATACCTTGTGTACCTGGCAAAGCTTGCAACAACAATACCTGACCAAATTTGTTTGGGTCTTCAGATACCACGCCTGCTGCTGCCTGACCTGCCACACCAACACCCAAAGCACTACCAATACCGCCCAATGTTGCAGCAATCGCCGCACCTGATAAAGCCAATACTTGACCGTTCAATAAACTATCTACCATCTTCAACTTCCTCCTCTAAAATTTTAATATATTTCGTTTTTCTTCCAAAGGGACGGAATTCTCTGCCGCCACCTGTGTAAAACTTACCAAAAAATTCTACATACTGCAATCTGCAAGAGTGTACAAAAGCCCCCAATGCGTTGATTGCCAAGTTAAATACTGTACCAAATAAAAATACTACAATCAGTACAATGGAACCGACAACACCACCGCCTGCCAAAGCCCCCAGTGTATTGATAACCTGTGCCACAACACCCGTTGCCAAGCCCAAAGCCAACAAACGAGAGTAAGAAAGCACATCGGAAAGATAACTTGTAATGCCATACAAACTACCCAAACCGCCTGTAATTTTACCCAGACCTTTTTTCTTTCTGCCGCCTGTGAACAGTATACCAACTGCACCAACAATCGCCATATATTTGCCGATTGTCACCGCTGTATCATTTAAGTTTCCGCCGATACCAAACAATACCAAACCAATCAGCAATAAGTACCACAAACCAATATCTAACACTGCATCTAATGCGTGACCATCACGAATGTACATATAAGCCTGCACGCCCATACCCACAAAGATATGAATACCACCCAATATCAATGAGAATATCAGTAATTTCATTGGTTCTTCCAATGGGTTAAACCATATTGGACGTATCACAAAATCAACGCCAAATATCGTCTTTGCTGCCACAGTGAAAAAGTCACCAAACCAGCCACCAAATAATGCCCCCCACATAAATGTAGAAATACCACAATAGAAGAACATTTTTATCATACGATACATATTACCTTCTGGCTTAAATTTTTTCAACATAATGGCACAACCCACAGCTAATATAATACCATACGCTGCGTCACTGAGCATCAAACCGAAAAACAAAAAATAAAATGGCGCCAACACTGCTGTTGGGTCAATGTCGTGACGAGAAGGCAAGCTATACATACTTGTTACCCCTTCAAATGCTGTCACAACACCATTATTATGCAGCAATATTGGTACTTCTTCATCTGGGTCTGGTTCTACGATTTCATAGTAAAATTCATACTGTTTCAACAATCCTTCCACAGCATCTTTACATCTTTTTGGAAACCAGCCATCAAAATAAAATACGGTTTCTGTATTGAGCATATCACCCACGACTTTTGCTCTATCTCGTCTGATACACAAACTGTCATATAAATACTCAATATCTTGTTTGTCATCTACCAAGGCTGCCAATTCTTTTTGTTTTTGTTCAATCCGTTGTTGCAACATTTCAATTTCTTTTTGATATGCTGCCATCAATTCTTTTGGTGTACCTGTTCCTTCTGGCAATGTAATAGATGAAAAATTGTATTTTCGCAATGCTTCATACAACAACTCTTTTTCTTCTTTCAAACATAAAAGCACAAAATATTTTTGTTGTTTATCACTGCCAATTTCTTCTACAACCGCCGATGAAACTTGATGCAATACATCTGTTTTTAGCTGCTGTGCATTGGTTTTCACATTCACCGTACCATATAGCACCGTTGCAAATTTTGTTTCTGTCATTTCCACTGGAACATCAGAAGATTTCCAAGGCTCCAAACCTGCAATCAATGTTTGTAATCGATTGATTTCTGTTGTAGCATCTGCAATATCTTGATATGCAGTACCAGCCTTATCCACATTTTTTTCTGTGGTTGTTTTGACTGCGTCCATATGTTCTTCAAATGCAGTTCTTCCAATTTCCTTTCTGGTGTACAGAAGCGGTTTTTTGCTTGTGTCAAATTTGTTTATGGCTTCTAATGCCATACCCACACGTGCAATATCCGCTTCCAGTCTGGAAACATCGGCACTATTGCTGGTACGGAAAATATCAGGCATCCATTCTTCATCATTGATGACACCTTCTTGGGAATTGATTTCCACAGCACCCAAACGCATCAATTCATGCAAAAACGGTGTACGGCTGCTATTCAAACCGATGACAGTCAATTTTTGCATTTCAGTTACTGCCATATGTCCCCACAACCTTTCTCATCACCGCTT
>JAHHTV010000179.1 GCA_020024395.1 Anaerotignum sp.
GAATATCAAGGAAAAGCCATTGGCTATGGTGGTCCGATTACTGTAACAGTTACTGTCACAAGTGGTAAAATTTCTGCAATTCATGTAGACTCTCATAAAGAAACAAAGAATTACTACGAAAAAGCAAAAGTGATTTTGGATCAGATTGTAGAGAAAAATAGTACAGCAATCGATACCATCTCCGGTGCAACCTCTACATCCAAAGGATTATTGGCTGCGGTAGAGAATGCTTTGAACCCAAATAAAGGACCAGTAGAATATGCAGATGGCACATGGTATGGTCAAGGTCGTGGGCTGTATGAATATGATCATAGAGATACTACAGGCAGCATGCCAGAATGGAAAACAGCGACAGAGGCTTCTGTAACCATAGAGGACGGCAAGATTACAGGTGTAACGCTTGTATATCATGGTGATGATGAGCATTATAGAACCACAGAAGAAGCATGTGCATTGATTGAAAAGCATATTATTGAAAATCAAAGCGTAGATAAACTGCCAGAGATTTTTGCAACAAAGGATAATACAGAAGGAATTTATGATGCGGTTTCTAGTGCAACAGGTAGCGCAAGAGGTTTTGTAAATGCGGTCAATGATGCTTTGGGTCGTGCTGCAAAGTTCAAGAAAGACAATGTGGAACAAGAGGTTCGTTCTATACGTATTGTGAGAGAAAGCTTACCATCTTTGTACTACGAGTATGAAACCGATTTTAGTGATACAAAGATCGAAATTAAGTATAGAGATGGAAGGGTAGAACAAATTCCATTTAACGAAATGGAAAATTATGGTATTCGTTGCAATATGGATTTACCCTTTGTTCCGAAACCGAAAAACAATGATTATTCAACAGAAAGTAGCTATGACTTAAAAATCGTACATAATGATTCTACCAGCAAAAATACACAGCATATACAGGCATATAGAAAGAAAATCAAAACACAGCCTCAGAGAATTGAATTCAAAGTCAAAGGTGTAGAAAAAGCTTTTAGCATTCCTGTCATTGATGAATTTGTATATACAGTAAAATTAACAGAAGCAGAATTCAATGAAATCAAGGCTGCTATAAAGCCAGATGTGCCAGTAGAAGAAAATCTGGAATATTTTAGAATCATTCAATTAAATGATGCTCAGGAAGAGGTAGAAGCGCCACTGGAGTATATTTGGGTTGGTCCTGCTGGTAATGAAGTTCAGATTATGGTAGATTTGGAAAAATTGCCACTTCCAGAACCAAGTGATCCGGTAAAAATAGAAAATCTCTTTAATAGCTATACTATCCGTATCGAAAACGGAGAAGCATTCAATCCAAGTCAAATCCAATCCATTCAGGTGACACGCATGCCATACAAAACAGAGTATGTAGAAGGCGATACATTGGATTTGACCGGTTTGCAAATAACAGCAACAGATAGCAATAACATTCAAAAAGTCATTGATGTAGAAGATTTTGGACAATATGACTTTACTGTTTTCCCTGGCACAGGTGATCCATTGACAATGGTAGGAAAACGGGCAGTTGGTATTCAACATAGATATGCCATGGTCAATGGCTTGCGTACAAGTTTCGAGGTGAATGTTGTAGCAAAAGCACCTGCTGAAGAGGAAGCTCCAGTGATATCTGAAGAAACACCAGTAGTTCCAGAAGGAAATGCAGGTGGAGCGACACAGACTCCTGATACCGTAGAATCGGAAGCACAGGCTCCTGAGACAGCAGAACCTGAAGTAGAAGTGGCTCCTGAGACAGCCCCCGAAGTAGAAGTTCCTGATACAGCAAAACCTGAAGCAGAAGTACAGGCTCCTGATACAGTAGAACCTGAAGTGGAAGCACAAACTCCTGAAGAAACAACACCAGAAAGTGAATCACAAACAACAGAAGGTGCAGAAGGAGAGCATCACGAACAGTCTACAGAACCACAGAAAACAGAAACCACAGAAAGCACACAAACAGAAGCAGAATAATACTGTTTGTATCGGACTTGGTTCGTATTTCATACCCTGCACACAATGAAAATTTGTGTGCAGGGTATTTTTGTATGCTTGCTACGATGTTATGTGTGTTTGTTTCGGAGATTTCTTCCATCACTGGCGAGCGGTAATTTTTTCTTGACATGATAAAATGTGTATGGTATCTTAAGTTAGTATTAACTAACGTGTGATAGCATAGGTGAATTGCAGTTTTTTGGCATGTCTTGCCCATAGACTTTGAATGTAATTTCAAAATCAACATACGCAAATATTGTTTTTATGGAAAAGAAAGCAGGTAGTATTCATGAAGTATCAAAAAATGAAAGCGTTGATATGTGGTTGTATGGTAGGTATGATGGTATTTACGGGATGTACCAATACACAAGAAAATGTGGAAACAACCAGTACCAACAATCAAACAGAAGAAATGAAGGCAGAAACGGATATCTTTGCTATGGATACATTTATGACAATTACGGCATATGGTCCGGAAGCACAGGAAGCAGTTGATGCTGCAAAAAGTGAAATCAGCCGTTTGGACGGTTTGTTTTCTGCAAGCAATCCAGAGGGAGAAGTAGGGCAGATCAATGAAAATGGTGGTGGTATCTGTTCCGAAGATACCGCATATTTGATGGAACGCTCTTTGGAATTGAATCAAAATACAAATGGTGCATTTAATGTTATGATTTATCCAATACTGGAAGAATGGGGCTTTATCAATAAAGAGTATGCAGTACCATCCCAAGAAACATTGGATGCATTGATGCCCTTAACTGATATTTCAAAGGTGACATATGATTCCAATAAGAAGGAAGTCAAGTTCTTGCAGGATGGAATGAAAATAGACTTTGGTGGTATCGCCAAGGGTTATACATCTACCAAAGTGATGAATATGTTTGATGATTACAATATCAAAAGTGCAATTTTGAATCTTGGTGGCAATGTTCAGGTGAAGGGGACAAAGATGGATGGCACAGATTGGCGTGTGGGTATCCAAGATCCAGAAGATTTGGGTGAGATGTTAGGTGTATTGGAAGTGCATGATAAAGCAGTCATCACTTCTGGAGGATATGAAAGATATTTTGAACAGGATGGCGAAATCTATCATCATATTTTAGATCCAGCAACAGGCAGAACAGCAAAGAATGGCTTAATTTCTGTTACCATTGTGAGCGAAGATGGTGCTTTGGCAGATGGTCTTTCTACCTCTTTATTTGTTATGGGAAAAGAAAAAGCAGAACAATTCTGGAAGGATCATTCTGATCAATTTGAAACAATTCTTGTGGCAGATGATGGCGAAATATACATCACAGAAGGAATTGCAGATCAGTTTACACCAGAAAAGAAAGAAGTACATGTGATCGAAAAAGCATAAAATGGTATGCTGATATCCCATTGCGTAGAGGAGCTGAAAGCCGATGGAAAGGCTTTCAGCTTTTTTTGGTGCTTTAGCGTAACAAAACCCCTAGTTTTACTAGGGGTAGATAAAA
>JAHHTV010000018.1 GCA_020024395.1 Anaerotignum sp.
GTTCCATTTGTTTTTCAATTTTGGAAATACCATAAATGATTGTAGTATGGTCACGCCCACCAAAACTTTCGCCGATTTTTGGCAATGAAATATCCAATAATTTTCGGCAAAGATACATGGAAATTTGGCGTGGAAATGCGATATTTTTCGGTTTTTTATTGCCTTGTATATCTTCCACACGAATATTATAATGTCTTGCAACAATTTCCTGTATCACATCAGGTGTCAAAGGAACCTGTGTATTTTCACTATATACATCTTTCATGGATTTTTCGGTCAATTCCAGTGAAATTTTTTGGTTTGTTAATGTGGCATATGCAACAATACGTGTCAATGCACCCTCTAATTCTCGGATATTGGAAACAATATTTTTCGCAATGTAAGAAATTACATCATCTGGTACAACCAAATTATCACGGTCTGCTTTTTTGCGTAGTATGGCAATGCGTGTTTCATAATCCGGTGGCTGTATATCTGCAATCAAACCCCATTCAAAACGGCTTCTAAGACGGTCTTCTAATGTTTTGATTTCTTTTGGTGGTCTATCAGAAGAAATGATAATTTGTTTATTAGACTCATACAAAGCATTGAATGTATGGAAAAATTCTTCTTGTGTACCTTCTTTTTTGGATATAAATTGAATATCATCAATCAGCAATACATCAATATTACGATATTTATTGCGAAAATCTTCGTTTTTATTATTTTGTATGGATAATATCAATTCATTTGTAAATGTTTCGCTTGTGACATAAAGTACTTTTGTAGAAGGTTTTTTATCCAATATAAAATGGGCAATGGAATGCATCAAATGAGTTTTGCCAAGTCCAGAGTTTCCATATAAAAATAAAGGGTTGTATGCCTTTGCTGGAGATTCTGCAACAGCCAAAGAAGCAGCATGTGCCATGCGGTTGCTATTTCCAACGACAAAAGAGCTGAATACATATTTTGGATTGAGATTTTTTGCCAAATCATCATTTTCTTCTTTTTTAATTTCTTGTGTTTTTGGTGTTTCATCTTCTTCTGTTAAAATGACAATGTCATAATTGGTTTTTGTTACAGATTTGATTGCGGTGCGAATTAAAGGTAAATGCCGTTTTTCGAGCATTTCTTTGTAAAATGGTTCGCTGACACGCAATAAAAAACGATTGCCATCAATCCCTACTGGAACAATCGGTAGTATCCATGTTTCATAACTAACAGGCGAAGATATTTCTTTTTCTATAATTTGTAAAGCTTGGTTCCAACAGTGGTTGATATCCATAAAAATCCTCCCAAATGCAAAATTTCTGTAAATATATGATTGTGCAGCCTGTGTGCAAATCAGAAATTTATCCACAAATAGTATGAAAAAAGGTGTATATAACAATTTTGAAAAATTGTTTATACACAAATCTGTGGAAAAAATAAAGATAAGTTGTACACAATTAAATCTGTGGAATACTTGGATATATACACAATTTTCCACGATATGTAAAAAGTTATACACATAGTTATCAACAGTTTGTGGATAACATTAAAAATACAAATGTGAATTGTGTGGAATTTGTCCACATCACAATGTTTGTCATAAGTATAACAAAAGTTATCCACAACTGCAATCAAAAATATCAAATCCTAGTATTTTTGTTGTGGAAAAAATAAAAAAATCAAATCTTTTTGTAAAATCCTGTGGAAAACATACAATGAAATGAAAATTGTATGGAAAATTTTATCATACACAAATAAAAAAAAGAGATATTGTTTCCCAGAAATTGGTTTTTGTTTGCCATATCAAAACCAATTTTGGAAAAAACCCGTTATTTGCACTGTTTGTACTGAATTTTTTTCTTGACGAGTACAGCCTTTTTTACTATAATAGTAGCAGTGCTCATAAATGGGCAGTCATGATATCGTATAAAGGAGGTGCATCGACAATGAAAATGACATTCCAACCTAAAAAAAGACAAAGAAGCAGAGAACACGGCTTCAGAAAAAGAATGAGAACAGCAAACGGCAGAAAAGTGCTGGCTGCAAGAAGAAGAAAAGGCAGAAAAGTATTGTCCGCATAATTTTCGATTTATACCAGAGTAAATTAAGGCCGCAGAATGTGGCCTTTTGTTCGTCATTGGCATATTTCGGACAAAGAAAAGGAGAGAGAACCATGCTCTTTACACAATCCCTGAAAAAAAATTTTCAGTTTCGGTATGTATATCAAAAAGGCAAATCTTTTGCCAACCGTTATTTGGTGTTTTATATCATTAAAAATGGTACACAACAAAACCGTTTGGGCATATCGGTGAGTAAAAAAGTGGGAAAGAGTGTCGTTCGCTCTCATGTCACCCGACTCATTCGGGAAAGCTACCGTAGTTTGGAACCACAGTGCAAACAAGGTTTTGATATTGTGGTGATTGCTCGTGTGTCTTGTAACCAAGCCTCTTATTGGGAAATACAAGATGCTTTACGACATTTGATGAAAAAACATAATTTCTTGCGTTTAGATGCAACCAAAAAGGATTGAGATGATTTTTTAATGATGAAAAAAATTTTTTTATTTCTGATTCGTTTGTATCAATTAGGGATTTCTCCCTATATTGGGCCGCATTGTCGTTTTACGCCTACCTGTTCCCGTTATGCTTATGAAGCAATTACAAAATATGGTGCAGTCAAAGGCGGTTATTTGGCTGTACGGCGTTTGTTAAAATGCCACCCATTTCATGAAGGCGGCTATGACCCTGTACCATAATATGTTTGAAAAAGAATTCTCATATCTGATGAATTTTTAAGGAGGCAAAAAAGTGAATGAATTGATGTTGTTGTCTACCATGCGTATGGCAAGAGAACCAGGGATTTTTGAGCCAATCGCTGTGTTTTTGGGTAAATTTTATAATATGCTTTTTAATGGCATTTATGGCAGTGTCAGTGCAGGAGCATTGGGGATTGCCATTATCGTTTTTACATTGATTGTGAAATTAATATTGTTCCCATTGATGATGAAGCAACAAAAATCTTCTTTTAAGATGCAACAGTTGCAACCAGAAATGAACAAAATTAGAGATAAATACAAAGGAAAAACAGATACACTTTCTCAGCAAAAAATGGCTTTGGAATTGCAGGATTTCCAGAAAAAAAATGGCGTGCATTTGATGGGCGGCTGTTTGCCTTTGCTGATACAATTACCTATATTATATGCTTTATACTACATTTTCCAAAATGCTTATGCATATGTAGATGTCATTGGACAAAATTATACAGATATTGCAAATGTAATTATTGATATTCCTGCACAACTGCGTATGGATGTATTTGCACCTTATGCACAACAGCTTGTAGATACTTATAAAAATCTGGGAGAAATCAATATTAGTAATGTCAACGATGTGGTGATGTTGGTTGCCAATATCAAGGCGGATGATTGGAATACTATTATGCAAACACTTGGTGATAATGGTAGTGCATTGTTGCCTTTGTTGGATACCAAAAACACCATTGAAACATTCCTGACCATTCCTTTGGTTAGCCGCAGTGGTTTGACATTCCCGAGTGTGTTGGTACCTGTGGCAGCTGGTGTCACAACATTTTTACAGTCTAAAATTATGATGGCAATGACAAATCCTGCTGCAAATGCAGTCAATGACCAAGCAGCAGCAATGACAAATAGTATGAATAAAACAATGTTGTATTTTATGCCAATTATGATGGCATTCTTCTGTATCAATGTTCCTGCAGGTTTGGGGGTATATTGGACAATCAGTAATATATTTGGTATATTGCAGCAGGTATTCCTGCGTAAAGTTTACAGCAAGAAATTGGCTGAGGGGGCGTTATAAACCATGGAAGAAATCAAAAAAAGTGGTAAAACCGTAGAAGAAGCTGTGGCAGCTGCATTGGCAGAATTGCAGGCAGAAAAAGAAGATGTTACCATTACTGTTCTGGAAGAAGGTTCCAAAGGGTTTTTGGGTATGTTTGGTGCAAAAGATGCCGTGGTATTGGTGAAAAAGAATTTCAATGCAGAAAAAATTGCAGAAAATTTCTTGAAAGAAGTCTTTTTGTCTATGGGATTGATTATCAAAATCAATACAAAATTGCAAGAAAAACAACTGCTCATTGATTTGAGTGGTGAAGATATGGGTATTTTGATTGGAAAAAGAGGGCAAACATTAGATGCATTGCAATATTTGGTGAATTTGGTGGTAAATAAAACAAGCCCTTCTTATATCAGTGTGATGCTGGATACAGAAAATTATCGCCAAAGAAGAAAAGAAACATTAGAAACATTGGCTTTGAATTTGGCAAAAAAAGCAAAACACACAAAGAAAAATGTGGTTTTGGAACCTATGAACCCCTACGAAAGAAGAATTATACACTCTGCATTGCAAAATGATAGATATGTGACTACATTTAGCGAAGGCGAAGAACCGTTCCGAAATGTTGTGATTGCATTAAAAAGCAAAAACGGCAATAAAGAATACAAAGATTATAAAAAAATGGAACGTCCGGAAGAAACAGAAAAAGCAGAATAATGATTATCCAAAAGGCGTCTGTGATTGTTACGGACGCCTTTTTACAAAATAACAAAATCAAAACGATTGGAAAGGAGCCGTAATATGGCAATCAAAGCAAATGGTTTAGATGATATCATTGCTGCCATATCCACACCCTTAGGCAGTGGTGGTATTGGTATTGTGCGTATGAGTGGTGCGGGCTGTATCGCTTTGGCAGATACATTGTTTCAGGGCAAAAAGAAATTGACAGAAAAAGCAACCCATACCCTTTCTTATGGAAAAATCATAGATGGTAAAAATGCAGAAGTGATTGATGAAGTGTTGGTTTCTGTCATGAAAGCCCCTAACACTTATACACAAGAAGATATTGTGGAAATCAACTGTCATGGCGGTTTTTTGGTGACACAACGTGTGTTGCAGACTGTGCTTTTGGCAGGTGCCAGATTGGCAGAACCCGGAGAATTTACAAAACGTGGTTTTTTGAATGGTAGAATTGATTTGACACAAGCAGAAGCAATCATTGATTTAATACAATCCAAAACAGAGCTTTCCCGTCAAGCGGCTGTCAACCAGTTGGAAGGCAGACTCAAAACAGAAGTACGTGAAATGCGAAATGATATCATTGATATGATTGCTTCCATAGAAGCTGTGATTGATTACCCTGAGCATGATGTGGAAGAAGAAACATACGACACTATGGAAAAAGGTACAAAAAAACTCTTGCAACGTATGGAAAAATTGCTTTCTGGTGCAGATAGAGGCAAAATACTGCGTGAAGGCTTGCAAACGGTCATTGTAGGCAAACCAAATGTTGGTAAATCTTCATTGTTGAATTGGTTTTTGGAAGAAGAACGTGCCATTGTTACAGATATTCCGGGGACAACCCGTGATACCGTAGAAGAATACATCAATATAGATGGTATTCCCATAAAAATTGTGGATACCGCAGGTATTCGAGAAACAGGTGACGTTGTGGAAAAAATGGGCGTTGAAAAATCAAAAACATATGCAGAACAAGCAGATTTGATATTGATGATGTTAGATGCTTCCCGTCCTTTGGAGCAAGAAGATAAAGAAATTTTGTCTTTTATACAAGGGAAACATACCATTGTATTACTGAATAAAACAGATTTGGAACAAAAATTGGCAATTTCAGAATTAGAACAGTATTTATCAAAAGAACAGATATTATCTGTATCTGTCAAACACAACACAGGGTTTGATGCACTCATTGATGCCATCAAAACCATGTTTTTCAGTGGGCAAACGACAACTGCAGATGATGCATTGTTGGGCAATACCAGACACAAAACAGCATTGTTCCAAGCAAAAGAAGCAATGGAGCGTTGTTTGGTGACAATACAAACCCGTATGCCAGAAGATTTTATTTCTATGGATTTGCAAGATGCAAGCCATGCTCTGGGAGAAATTACGGGTGATGTGACAGACGAAGAAATCATTGACCGTATTTTTACAAAGTTCTGTTTGGGAAAATAAAGCAGAACAAAAATGAACAAAAGAAGGTGTAATTGTGCAGACAACAAAAGAAAATATGTTAGGCACAGCAGATGTTAAAACATTATTGAAACAGCTTGCCATTCCTGCAATTACAGCACAAGTGGTCAATGTGTTGTATAATGTGGTAGACCGTATGTATATTGGGCATATTCCAGAAGTTGGGTCATTGGCATTGACAGGGGTTGGCGTATGTATGCCATTGATTATGCTGATTTCTGCCTTTGCAGGATTGGTAAGCATGGGTGGTGCACCACGTGCATCTGTATATATGGGCAAAGGCGACCAAAAAGAGGCACATCATATTATGGGAAACTGTTTTATGATGTTGGTGATATTGGCACTTGTGTTGACAGTATTTTTTTATATGTTTTCAAAGCCATTGCTATTGGCATTTGGTGCAAGTGAAAACACAATCACATATGCTGTACAATATATGAAAATTTATGCTTTGGGGACTGTATTTGTACAACTTGCATTGGGTATGAATGCTTTTATCACTGCACAAGGTTTTGCAAAAATCAGTATGGCAACTGTTATGATTGGTGCGGTGTGTAATATCATACTGGATTTTGTGTTTATTATATTGTTGCATATGGGTGTAAAGGGTGCAGCACTTGCAACTGTGATATCACAAGCAGTTTCTGCAATATGGGTATTGCATTTTTTGACAGGCAATCAAACAAGATTGAAGTTGCAAAAACAATATTTTGTGTTACAGAAAAATGTAGTGATGCCCTGTTTGCTTTTGGGTATGTCACCATTTATCATGCAAGCAACAGAAAGTTTGATTAGTGTTTGTTTCAATGCGTCATTGTATCATTATGGTGGAGATATTGCCGTGGGAGCAATGACCATATTGACAAGCATTATGCAATTTTCTATGTTACCACTTATGGGGCTTTCACAAGGGGCACAACCCATTACAGGGTATAATTTTGGTGCAGGTAATGCCGACCGTGTCAGACAAACATTTCGTTTGCTTTTGAAAAGCAGTTTGTGTTATTCTTTGGTATTGTGGGCGATTTGTATGTTATTCCCAAGAATGATTGCCATGTTATTTAACCAAGAAAATGCAATATTACTGGATTATACAGCATGGGCAATGCGATATTATATGTTGATGACAGGTATATTCGGCATACAGATTGCTTGCCAGCAAACATTCATTGCCATTGGCAATGCAAAGACATCGTTATTTTTGGCAGTATATCGTAAAATATTGTTGTTAATCCCTTTGATTTATTTGTTGCCAATGTTTATGGAACAAAAAGATAGAGCAGTATTTTTGGCAGAGCCTGTGGCAGATTTTTTGGCGGTGGTGACAACAGCAACCATATTTGGTTATCAGTTCAAAAAGGCAATGCATAATTTGGAAGCACAGAAAACAGTAAGTTGTTGATAAACAAGAAAAATGATATTTTATAAAACAATAATCATTATGCGTAAAAAACAGGAGGTATAATATATGTATGAAGCACAGACCATAGATATTGCAGTGATTGGTGGTGGTCATGCAGGTTGTGAAGCGGCATTGGCTGCGGCACGTATGGGGAAAAATACAGTATTGTTTGCCATTACATTGGATAGTATTGCCATGATGCCTTGTAATCCATCTATTGGCGGCAGTTCCAAAGGGCATTTGGTACGAGAGATTGATGCATTGGGCGGTCAGATGGGCAAAAATATTGATAAAACATACATTCAAACAAAAATGCTGAACACAGGAAAAGGCCCTGCAGTATATTCTTTGCGTGCACAAGCAGACAAAAATAAGTATCACCAAGAAATGAAACATACATTAGAACAAACCGAAAATCTGCAAATTGTACAAGCAGAAATCGTGGAGATATTGACAGAAAACAATGTTGTGACAGGTGTTGTGACAGCAGGTGGTGCAATATATCGTTGTAAAGCAGTTGTATTGTGTATGGGTACTTATATGAAAAGCCGTTGCTTGAATGGGAATAATGTTGTGGAAAGTGGTCCAAACAATTTGATGCCTGCAACAAAATTAAGCCAAAGCTTAAAAGATATGGGGATACGGCTATTCCGTTTCAAAACTGGCACACCTGCCCGTATGAATAAACGTTCTTTGGATTTTGATAAAATGGAGCCACAATATGGTGATAGCGATATTGTACCATTTTCTTTTACCAATCAATCCAATGATATTGCAAGAGAGCAGGTATTATGCTGGTTGACATACACAAATGAAAAAACACACCAAGTTATTCAAGATAATTTGCATCGTTCTCCATTATTTAGTGGTTTGATTGAAGGTACAGGCCCTAGATACTGCCCTTCTATTGAAGATAAGGTAGTGCGTTTTGCAGATAAAGAAAGACATCAGCTTTTTATAGAACCGGAAGGCGAAAATACAGAAGAAATGTATATACAAGGCATGTCTTCATCGTTACCAGAAGATGTACAAATTGCGATGTATCGTACCATACCGGGTTTAGAACATTGTCAAATTACAAGATTTGCATATGCCATAGAATATGATTGTATTGATGCCACACAGCTCAAATTGTCATTAGAATTTAAGGATTTTGCAGGCTTGTTCTCTGCAGGACAATTCAATGGTTCTTCAGGATATGAAGAAGCAGCAGCACAAGGTTTGATAGGCGGTATCAATGCAGTACGATATTTAGAAAACAAAGAACCCATTATTTTGCAGCGTTCTGATGGATATATTGGTGTTTTGATTGATGATTTAATCAGCAAAGGCACACAAGAGCCTTATCGTATGATGACAAGCAGAGCGGAATTCCGCTTGTTATTAAGACAAGACAATGCCGACCAACGTTTGACACCCATTGGTTATGAAATTGGTTTGATTGATGAAAGCAGATACCAAGCATTATTAGAAAAACAACGTTTGACAGAACAAGAAATCAATCGTGTAAAAAAACGTTCCATTGCACCAAATGCAAAAACATTAGAAGTTTTGGCATTGCATAACAGCACACCCATTCAAAGTGGTGTCAAATTGTCAGACTTGATAAAACGTCCAGAACTAGATTATGAAAAATTGGCTTGTTTAGATGAAGAACGTCCCCAATTACCCACAGATGTCAAAGAACAAGTCAATATACAAATCAAATATGAAGGTTATATCGGACAACAAATGAAACAAGTGGAACAATTCCAAAAATTAGAAAACCGCATGCTCCCTGATGATATGGATTATGAAACCATACAAGGATTGCGTTTGGAAGCAAGACAAAAATTAAATGCCATTCGTCCTCGTTCTATCGGTCATGCTTCTCGTATTACGGGTGTGTCCCCTGCTGATATTTCTGTGTTGTTGATTTATATGGAACAGCAAAAACGGCAAATGTGAGGAAATGACAATGATTTGGCATATTCCCTTTCAACAAAACAAACAAAAAGCAATATCCGTACCTAAATGCTTTTTTGTAAAAAAAACATTGCCGCAAGGCAATGCGACATGGATATATCAAAAATCACATTTGTATTGTTTGACACCACAGGGGGCGGCAAAGGCGTTTTTACAGGCAATGCAAAAAGAACAACATGAACAAGCAAAAATGTATTTATCTCGTACCATATCACAAGCAGATGTAGAAGAAATGAAAAAAGATTTGGTATATGATAAAACATATCGTTTCTTTACAGAACAAAAAAGTGAAAAAATGTATCTGGTGGCATTGGCATCAGCAAAACGAAAAGAAATGCTTTTTTTCTGTATGGTGGCAGAACCAGACGATTTAGGCACATGGAAAATATTAGGGATAGTACGGGAGTGATAATATGGAAAAAACAGCATTATTACAACAAAGTTGTGCAAAAATGGGTGTCACATTGACAGAAGATATGACGGCACAATTTATGAAATATATGGATTTGTTGCTGTTATGGAATGAAAAAATGAATTTGACAGCCATTACAGAAGAAAACGATGTGATATTGAAACATTTTGCAGATTGTATGAGTATATTGCCCCATTTGGCATTACAAGGCAATGAAAGTGTGATTGATGTGGGAACAGGTGCAGGTTTTCCAGGTATTCCACTGAAAATCGCCTGCCCTTCTATTTCTGTGACATTATTGGACTCTTTACAAAAACGGATTGGATTTTTGGAAGAAGTGACAAATACATTATCTTTGCAAAATGTAGTTTGTATCCATAGCAGAGCAGAAGATGGTGGGCAAAATCCATTGTATCGGGAACAATTTGATTTGTGTGTATCTCGTGCAGTAGCAAATTTGGCAGTTCTTTCGGAATATTGTTTGCCATTTGTAAAAGTTGGTGGCAAATTGGCAGCTTTGAAAGGCCCAGATGCTGTAAAAGAAGTCGAAGAAGCAAAAGCAGCTTTGCAAAAATTGGGTGGCAATGTGATACAGATATTGGACGTGGAAATCCCTTTTACAGATTTACAACATAAACTGATATTGATTGAAAAAGTGGCACCAACACCCAAAGCATACCCTAGAAAAGCTGGAAAAATTAACAAAAATCCGTTAAAATAATAGAAAAAGCAGGCATTTGTCAAATGTCTGCTTTTTTTGTTGTACTGTTTTTGCGAAAAGGGAAACTCGCCGTGATAAAATGAAGAAAAAGAAAAATTGCACAAAAAATGAAATTGTTTTTGGGGCAAACCATCGAATATAAAGGAGCTGTTTTTATGGAAGTTTTGAAGTTTTCAGAAATTCGGTTAAAGAAAGATGCTGTGGTGTATCAAATTCCCATTGAAAAAATACGTTCCAATCCTTATCAAAACCGCCGTTATTTCCAACGTACTGCATTAGAGGAGCTGGCAGCTTCCATACAAACATATGGCGTATTACAGCCAATTACCGTTAGAAAAATGAGTGGTGGGTATTATGAATTGGTTTCAGGGGAAAGACGTTTACAGGCGGCAGAATTGGCAGGAGAAACAACCATTCCTGCATTATTGGTACATATCAGCGAATATGATAGTGCAGTGATGGCGTTGGTGGAAAACATACAACGGCAAAACCTAACATTTTTGGAGGAAGCAGAAGGACTGCAAAGTTTGATAGAAGATTATGGATTATCACAAGAAGTTGTGGCAGAAAAAATATCGAAAACCCCTTCTTATATTGCGGAGAAATTGCGTGTTTTGAAATTAGAAGACCCACTGAAAAGGCTTTTGGTGGAACATGATTTTACAGAACGTCATGCAAAAGCATTGTTGCGTTTGCCAGATACACAAAGCCGCATGGCAGTTTTGGAACAAATGATAAAAGAAGAATTGAGTGTCAAACAAACAGAGGCATTGGTGGCAGAAACATTGGACAAGCTGTGTTGTGTGTATACAGAAAAACAGGAACAAAAAGAAAAACGATATGCCGCAGATTTTCGCTTGATTACCAATACCATGAAACAATCTGTGGCACTCATTCGCCGTACAGGCATTGATGTTTCATATGAGCAAAATGAAACAGATACAGATTTTGAAATTGTTGTGCGTATGCAAAAACAAAATCATTATATGAAAACAATGCATACAAATGAAGCATAATAAAAACAATCAGCGTATACGTTATCAAACAAAAGTATACGCTGATTTATTTGTCATATTAACAAATGATATTTTGTTGTTTTCCTGCTTCCCAAGCCAGTATGTTTGCAAATACGATTTCTGCTCTTGTGTATAATGCTTCATGAGAGGCAAAAGCAACATGTGGTGTGACAACGGTATGTTTGCTATGCATCAAAACATGGTCAGCAGGTACAGGCGGTTCCATTTCAAATACGTCAATCCCTGCACCAGCAATTTTATTTTGATTGAGTGCATCTGCCAATGCATTGCTGTCTACCACGCCGCCTCTTGCTGTGTTAAGCAGTATGGCATTTTGTTTCATCAATGCAATTTCTTTTTGTCCAATCAGCCCTTTTGTTTTGTCATTTAGTGGCACATGCAAAGATACAATATCAGATGTTTTGAGCAATTCTTCCAATGATACATAAGCAATGCCCATATCTTTGATTTCTGGTTTTTCGCTACGGCTGTATGCGACAACATGACAACCAAATGCTTGTGCAATTTTTGCAACTTTACAACCGATTGCCCCAGTACCTACAACGCCAAATGTTTTGCCATATAATTCACTGCCAATCAATCCAGCTTTTGTGCCTTCTTTGCGGCATACAGCATCACAAGCAGTGATATTACGCAGTACAGAAATTGCCAAACCAAATGCCAATTCTGCAACCGCATTTGTGGAATATCCTGCGGCATTGGAAACAGCAATTCCCCTTTCTTTGCAATAATCCAAATCCACATGGTCTACGCCAGTAAATGCCACAGATAAGAATTTCAAATTTTTGCAATGCTCTAATACATTTTTTCCAATGGGTTGATTGGCAATGATAATCACATCAGCATCCTTGCCACGTTCTGCCAATTCGTTTATGTCTTCTGTTTTGGTGTCATAGGCGACCAATGTATGCCCTTTTTCTTTGACAGTTGCAGATGCTTGTGCCAATTTTTCAGCAGTAATACCCAAAGGTTCTAAAATTACGATTTTCATTGTCATACCTCCCATATGTGTTAATATACTTCATTGTATGACTGTTTTTGATAAAAAGCAATAAACATTTTTCATTTTTGGAGTATTATGCTATACTGAGTTTATATTATAAAAAAGGAGTGCATGAAAATGGCAATATTATTTTTAGAATATCCAAAATGCTCTACATGCAAAAATGCAAAAAAATGGTTGGAACAACAAAATATTATTTTTACAGACCGCCATATTGTAGAACAAAATCCAACAGCAGAAGAATTACAGGCATGGCACAAAAAAAGTGGATTGCCTTTGAAAAAGTTTTTTAATACAAGTGGCATATTGTATAGAGAAATGCAATTAAAAGACAAACTGCCCCAAATGACAGAACAAGAACAATATGACCTGCTTGCAACAAATGGTATGTTGGTGAAAAGACCTTTGGTGGTTGGTGATGATTTTGTTCTGCTGGGTTTCAAAGAAGCAGAGTGGGAAAAATTGAAAAAATAAAAATAATTGGAAACTTTTTCAAAACAAATAACGTCTAATGTCAAAACAAAGTATGTATGAACATAGAAAGGGGTTGTTTGGTATGAAAAAGTGGAAGCAAAAAGGAATTGCTTTTTTCACAGGTGTAGTGTTGTTATTGGGGGTACAGAGTGTGGCATTTGCACAAGAATTGCCACCAAATACCATAACGGTTCATGGGACAGGGTCTGTCGAAGTAGCACCTGATATGGCACAAATATATCTCTCAGTGGAAAAAACAGCAGATACTGCACAAAAAGCACAGTCTATGGCAAATGAAACCATAAAATCAGTTATAAATGCATTGAAAGAAATGAAAGTAACAGAAAAAGATATTATCACAGAAAATGTTTCTGTCTTTCCAAATTATGAATATGAAGAAAATGGAAAAAGAATAGAAAGTGGCTATCGTGCTGATACAGCATTGCAGGTGACCATATATGATGTCAAAAAAGCAGGTGCATATGTAGATAAAGCATTACAGGCAGGTGCAACCCGTGTGCAAAATGTATCATTTACATTGTCCAATCCAGATGCATATTATGGACGTGCATTACAACAGGCAGTCAAAACCGCACAAAATTCTGCACAGGTGTTGGCAACGGCATATGGCAAAGAATTGGTGGGTGTTGTTTCTGTGTTAGAAGACAGTACAAACCGTACATTTGCAAGTAATGCAGATTATGCAAGAGCAGAAGGTATGGCAGTGCCCAAAGCAGGCGGTGAAAAACAGCAAACAGAAATCACTTATGATGATGTGACAGTAGAAGCATCTATCATAGCAGTGTATACATTTTCATAAATAAAAAAGGAGCGTATATGCTCCTTTTTTTATGAAAGTCGTTTTTTGGTATAATCAAAATGATAATAAGGTTTACATACTTCTGCAATGATATCACACATATATGTTGGTATGATATCTTTACGTTTCCAGATTACACGAAACAATGCATCTGCAAAATACAATTCCTTTTTGTATACATCATATGCAATATTACAACCAGACAGTGTCCCTGTTTTTTTAGAAAATGATATACCATTTCTTAACATTTGAGAATATTGTGGAGATTGTATGGTTAAATCTCCAATATTCATACAGATATAGAAACTTCGTGTATCATATTGTGCTTTTAATACTTGATTGCTAAACAGCATAGAAAACGGTTCAGTTTCTTTACAATCTGGTGTATGATAATTGCACAAAAAGAAATGACATTCATATCCATCATCAAATTTTTGCACAGCATAATAATTGTCAAAAGCATATGGTGTCACAGAAAAGCCGTTTTGTTGCAGCGTTTGTACTACTTGTGCGGTTGTGATGGGGGTGTATACAGTGTGTGTAAATATAGATGTCTCTTTGACAAAATTCCAAAATCGTTTATCTTCTTTTTTCAGTAGGGAAAATGATAGTATAAACAATATCATATAAATGACCAATAGCAATATGGAAAATAGGAATTTTTGATGTAGTGTT
>JAHHTV010000180.1 GCA_020024395.1 Anaerotignum sp.
GTGGGAATTCTGTACCTTTTTTCTGCAATACCCAATATACAACACCATCTTCATTGATTTTCATGTTTACATCAATGGTTTTTTCAGTTGCTTCTCCTTGTCTTGGATAGCCAGCAATGATTTGTGGTGGTGTAGTATCTTTTGTGGTTGCTGTATGTTTGGAAACTTTAGAATCTCTTTCCCCATCACTTAACAACACATAAATATCATATTTTGTTTTTTCTGCCAAACCAGTTGCTCTGAATACACTTTCTATATTTGGTTGTACATTTGTTTCTTTTCCATGTGCCAAAGCACCTAATATTTTTTCTTTTTTCATATCCTGTGCTGTTGGCATTGTACTACCTTGAGGGAATACTGCCCAATATACAGTACATTTTTTAGAAGGTGCAACTGCAATTTGCATTGATGTACTTTCGTTAGAAGATATTTTTGGATATCCGTTTACAAAAGCAGGTATCGTATCATCTACGGTTTTCAAATCTGTTTCTTTGACACGGCTTGTTTCCATTCTGGAGTCCATCAACACAGACAGTATCGTATATTCTGTTTCTTTTGACAAACCATTGATAGTACTGATAATTTCTTCTTCTGCATCTTTGATAGCTGCATTACCAGAAGCGATAATATGTTTGCCTTTTTTTGGTTCTAAAACATGTTCTTCTTTGATATCATCTGCAAATTCTTCGTTTGTAATCACCCAATACAGATGACCAGATTTATTTGTTTTATATTTCATTTTTGCTTTTGAAGAACCCACTTCATCTTCTTTTGGATAGCCTGCCAAAATACGAGGTTCAGAAGAATATTCTTCTGCGTCACTGCTTGAAAATTCTTTGCCACCGATTGTCACTGTAAAACCAGGACGGATAACAAGCTTATCTGGCCACATTTCCACTTGTGCCCCATCAGTATTTACAACCAATGTTGCAATATCACCAAAACCTTTTACCTCACATTCTGCTTCTAGTGTCATTGTGCCAACGTATGCATTTTTTTCCAGTGTGACAGAACTTTCTACTGCATCTTCGTCAACATATAAGTTTCTGATATAGCCTTTGCCGACTTTGAGCTGATTTTTTGGATTTTTCACAGTAACTTTGCTAAAATCACCTGCTAATGTCAACAATGTATTTTCTGGGCCTTTTAATTCTACATCCACAAAGCCTACTTTGTAATCACCAAAGTTTTCCAAGAATGTGTCTGTTTTGATAACCGTTTTTGTAATCACAGTACTACCCAGTGCATCAACAGCAACTGTTTTATCTTCTTGACCATCAACAATCAAACGATTTACATGACAATTTTGGAAATTGATACTATTTTCCCCAATATTGCTGGAACCGCCACCGCTGATAATCACATCACCTGTAACATTTACATTGTTCAAATTCACATAGCCACTGCCAACACCAGAGGTAATATACAAATCCCCTACAATGACAGTATCTTCCAATGTGATACCAGAATTTGCTATCATCACATTTCCTTGTACAGTACCATAACGGTATGCACCTGGTTTGGAAATCCATTTCCCAATAATATCAGATATAATTTTTGCAGCTTCCCCTCTGCTGATATATGCTCTAGGGCGGAATGTATTGTCTTTATACCCTGCAATGTAACTTCTTTCCAAAAATGCACCAATAGAACCTTTGCTCCAGTTGCCAAATTCTCTACTGTCAGAAAATCCCAATACTTCCCCCTGTCTTTCTTCTAATTTGATATTTCTGCAAAGCAATGCAACTGCTTGTTCTCTGGTCAAATATCCGCTAGGGTCTGCCTTTGATGGTGTAATCCCTGCAAAATATCCTTGTTGTTTTGCAATCGCAATATCATCTGCATACCATGATGTTGGTTTTACATCAGAAAAGCCTTTTCCTGTTTTGTGATATTCTCTATAGCCAAACGCACGGTTTACCATAGAAACAAACTCAGCCCTACTAATTGGAATATCTGGGTTCATATTACCATCTTGGTCACCACGCATAATGCCATATATGAATAGATTTTCCAAATATTTTTGTGCCCAGTGATTTTGCACCCCTAAAGGTGCATTTGCTGCATATGCTGTTGCATTTCCTTGAATAGGCACAAATGTATTCAATAGCAGCATCAATGACATAACATATGCAAAAAACTTTTTGCCCATTGTTATATACACTTCCTTTCTTTTCTTTTGTTTTTTGTTATCTTTGTTGTTGTCTTCTTTGTGACACAATCATAAACACTTTTTTACGAATCATTTCTTCTTCTTTTCTGCTCAAATTCATAAATTTACAACCATAAATATATTTATTGTCTGTATCATGATAAATTTTTCTCACAATTTTGAAACGTATAATAACGGCTTCTTCCAAGAAAGAAAATACTGCTTCATATTCTTTGTCTACTTCCAAGTTGGGTTCCATCTCAAAACAAAAACCACCTGCACTCAAATCTCTGGTTTCTGCTGTTGCACTGACCATGTCATCATTTTCATAATACATGATGTTGATTTTGTAGTTGACTTCTACTTTCAAATCTTCTTTCATGCTTTGTTCATCATTTGTCATATTGTAAATATGTAATTCTTTATTTTGTGCATCAAAGTGTTGTACTTTTGCCATATATAATTCATAGTAACTGCCTCTGACAATGAGCTTCAATACTTTATCTTTTGGAAACTCAAATTCACTTACATTTTCATCCTCCCCCAAGAAAATCGTTGCATCTGTTCTTTCATGGTTACAATGTACCAAACCAGATGCCTCATACTTCCCCATCTCATCTAAAATTACCACTTTGTCCTTCATACACCTATCCCGTCCTTTTCATCATTCATTTTCTGTCAATTCTTCATCCATTGACTCTGTTTGTTCTTGCACTTCCATAATTGGTTCTTCCTTTACAGGGACTCCTTTTGGGGAGTAATTCAAAAAATAGACATAAATATCCACAATGGCATGAAATAACTCCTCTGGAATTTCTTGTCCCAATTCCAAACGAGATAATATACTTGCCAAAGAGTTGTCCTCATAAACTGGCACATTGTGTTCCACTGCGGTTTCTACAATTTTTTCTGCAATATGCCCCATACCTGATGCAATAATCACAGGGGCAAAGCTACCATCATCATAGCGTAATGCAACTGCTCGTTGATTTGTGTGAAGTTAGATTTTGACATTGACTCCAGTTTTCCTTTCATAGATTTTTGGAAAAACTTCTGATATTGTCTTTGGTTTGATAGATTGACTAAATGAAGCAGAACGCAATGTTAAGCCATTTTTTTCAATCAAATCGGCAATATCTTTTTTGATGTTTTTCTCCATTGGTATTAAAGCTTTTGGATAATATAATTGCAAGTCTATTGTACTATTTTCTTCCACAATAATCAAATCAAAAAATCCAACATCTTGTAT
>JAHHTV010000181.1 GCA_020024395.1 Anaerotignum sp.
GCATAAATCAAACCCAAAAACAACAGCATAAATGTTCCAACAAAGAGAAGAACCCAACGATTTTTGTTTTCTCTCATATACATGCCTCCTACCGTTTATTGGATTTTCTCCAAATCTTCTGCTGTTCCGCCGCTCGAATAAGCATATCTCGAAAATCGGGGTGAGCAATGGAAATCACTGCTTCTGCTCTTTGCCATGTGGGAAGCCCTGAAAGCTGTGCCACACCATATTCTGTTACCATACTGGGTGCTTGTGTTCTTGGTGTTGTAATCACATCACCATTTGTAAATTTTGGTAATATGCGAGAATGTACTTCACCATTCTTATCTTGATATGTAGATGACATTGCTAAAAAAGCCTGTCCATGCTCTGCCATATATGCCCCTGTCACAAAGTCAAGCTGTCCACCTGTTCCACTGATTTGTCTTGTTCCAGATGTTTCAGAACATACTTGTCCATACAAGTCCATTGCAATACAACCATTGATAGATACAAAATGGTCGAGCTGCCGAATGGTTTCTGGATTGTTGACATATCTCATAGGTGCAGATAATATATCAATATTGTGGTCAAGGAATTGATATAGTTCCTCTGAACCATTACAAATGGAAAATACGCCTTTTCCTCTGTTTAACAATTTCTTTTTATTTGTAATTTTACCTGCTTCATACAGTTTCAAATAGCCATCACTCATCAATTCTGTATGCATACCAATATCTTTCAAATCTGATGTTGCAATCAATGTCCCCAATGCATTTGGCATACCACCAATACCAATTTGTAATGTAATGCCATCATACAAATAAGGGAAAATATTTTCTGCAATTTTTTTATCTAGTTCTGATGGTGCGCTACTTGGGGCAATACAAAGGCTTTTATCGCTTTCCACAACATAATCCACTTCTGAAATATGGATATGGTCGCATTCCATACCATAAACCACAGGCATTGCCTGATTTACTTCCAAAATAATATGGTCTGCCGCATCTAACATTTCCTGCATACAACAGTTTGTCAACCCATAACTAAAATATCCATGTTTGTCCATAGGAGATACCAAAATCATTGCCACATTTACTGGTGCAAATTTTTTCTGGTAATAAGAACCACAATTTCTGAAAATCATAGGAGAATAAAAGGCTCTACCCTGGTCTACATATTTTCTATCAATACCAGAGCAATGCCATAAATTATAGGTAAAGGCTTTTTGTTCTGGGTCTTGTTCTACAACTTGAATGGGTTTCATGCTAATGGCATTTCTCACTTTTACATCACGAAGCTCATCTTTTCTTGCGGCAAGTGCTGCGTCTAACGTTTCTGGAAAAGAACAACATTGGCTATAATCCACCCAATCTCCGTCTTTTACAATTTTTACCGCTTCTTCAACTGATACCAGTTTCTTTTTGTATTCTTCATATATATTCATCTGCTCCACACCCATTTCTCATAGATTTTTAGAATAATGAACCTCGGCGATACCGCCGAGATTCATCTCATTTGTATTATCTGATACAGGAATTGGCTTATTGATTATAACAAGTCCATTCCCACTTGAATGGCTTTCAAGTTATCTTCTACAAAAGCAGGTTTTACATTTTCTTTGATAATTCTTTCCCAGTTGATATTATCCAGTTTCATGGCTTTTATAATGGTACCAAGCAAAATGATATTCATAACTTTGCCATTACCTAACTTCATCGCTTCTGCGGTTGCATTTATCACTGTCACATCTTGACATACTTTTTTAATTTCATCTACAATCTCTGTAGAATATTCCGCTTTTCCCATAATCACAGGCATTGGCATCATTTCATGGTCATTGATAACAATTTTACCATCTGCTCTCAAATATTCCAACCATCTCAATGCTTCCATTTTTTCAAAAGAAACAATCATATCCGCAGAACCTTTTTCAATAACTGGAGACCATACTTTTTCTCCATATCTTACCTGAGAGGATACGCTGCCTCCCCTTTGACTCATACCATGAATTTCACTCATTTTTACATCATATCCTTCTTCCATCAAGCCTAATGTCAAAAGTTTGGATGCAAGTATGGTACCCTGACCACCAACACCAACCAATAATACACTTTTTGTCATATTACTTCTCCACCTTTCCAATCGCACACCGGACAAATCTGTGAGTAAACATTGCAAATTCTACATTATAAATAAGATTCAAATACTTCTGCAAAAATTGGCAATGATTTTTCAATCATTTCCTTGGAAACACAATAACACAGGCGGAAATACCCCTCCACGCCGAAATCATCAGAAGGAACAACCAACAGATTTTTCTGTTTGCATTTTTCTGAAAATGCTTTTGCATCTCCTTTTGGTACTTTGGCAAAAAGATAAAATGCACCATCTGGGCTTGCACATTCATAACCGATTTCTTTCAGTCCGTTATATAACAATTTACGATTGATATCATATGCTTCCAAATCAGGTTTTTCATATGCACAGCGAGCAACCACACGCTGAATTAAAGTTGGTGGACATACATGTCCAAGCACTCTGGACGCACCTGCAATCGCTGCAAACATATCTTTTGCATCTGTCAATTTTGCAGGAACATAGATATACCCAATACGTTCTCCTGGCAAAGATAATGATTTGGAATAGGAATAACATACAATGGTGTCTTGATAAATAGAAGGCACCCAAGGTACTTCTACACCATCATACACCAATTCCCGATAAGGTTCATCAGAAATCAAATATATTGGTTTTCCAAATTCCTGACTTTTTCTTGTCAAAATATCTGCTACTTTTGTCAATGTTTCTTCGCTAAATACAACACCTGAAGGATTGTTTGGAGAATTGATAATAATTGCTTGTGTATTTTTGTGTATCATTTTTTCAAGTGTTATCAAATCAATCTGGAATTTGTCTGTATCTGCTGGCACATAAACAAATTTGCTACCTGTACTTTCAATAAATGGACGATATTCTGGGAAAAAAGGGGCAATTCCTAATATTTCGGTATCTGCATCAATATGTAACGCACTGCATACAGAAATCAAAGCAGGTGCTGCACCACAAGTAAAGTACAAATCGCTACCATGAATTTCTGTACCTGTACGTTCTGCTAATTCTTTTGCAACTGCATCTCTTGCATCTGCAAATCCTGGTGCGCTGCTATATCCATGCACAAGGAGGCTATCTTCATTTTGGATAATATCAATGGCTGCTTTATTTACCGCTGCTGGTGCAGGAATACTTGGATTTCCAAGTGAAAAATCATATACATTTTCTTTTCCTACGATGGCAGCTTGTTGTAAACCATATTCAAACAATTCCCGAATACATGACCTTGCACTACCAAGACCATAACAATATTGGTTATACATATTTTTCCC
>JAHHTV010000182.1 GCA_020024395.1 Anaerotignum sp.
TTATAACACAATATATTTTATCATTTATAACTTTCCAATTCTTCTTGTATTCTATTTGCATGTTGTACCAAATACATACTGTCATCTTGTTTTGCAAGTGCTAAATATTCTGGTAAAAGTGCTGATTTTATTTCACACAATACATTTAATGCAACAATTCTTTGATATTCTTGCAATTCTGGTGTATAACAATTTCTATGCCAAAATAATGTTGCAAATTCCTCCACTTTATCTGGTCGTATTTTTGGCATTGCCAATAACGCACGTCTACAAACATATTCATCTGTATCATTTGCAAAAGCAACAATCAAATCTTTGATTTCTTGGCTGCAATCACTTTCTGGCAGATATGCAGCAAACTGCCATTTTGCTTGATTTTGTTTTGTTTGGAGTGCATATTTGCATAGCACTGTAAACCATTGTGTATGTTTTGTCATATGATTTATGATATATTCGTCCTCATTATCACGTGAAATTGCGAACAACATATTATCTAGCAATGATTTTTCTGCTGTATATGGATTTTCCTCTTTTAGTATTGTAAAAAATGCATCATAAATCTCTTGCCAATCTGCATACCAAATCTCCCACTCTCCACCAATTTCATCTGGCAACTGGTCTGGATATATTTGCTTTTGCCATGCCAGAAATCTTGCAATCGCATCAGCCAATATTTGTTGATTGTTCATTTTATGCTCTCTCCTTTTTTGTTTCTATGGTCATATATTTGGCATTATTTCATATGGTATCATAAAGTTTATGCTGCTACAACACTTTGACAAGAAACCAGATTGTAAAAAATATCCACAAAAAAGAGCATGAATAAAACAGCAAAACTGTTTTTTTCATGCTCATAGATTGCTTATTTGGTGCAAATATTCATTTTGAAATGGTGCAAATATCAAAAGATCCAATCGCATTGCAAACCGGACATACATCAGGTCTATGTTCATAAACTGCACCACAAAATACACAACGATAGCCTTCTGTTTTTTTCATTGGCTGTTCCTGTTCTATAAACTGTTTTTCTTTTTCTGTCAGTGTAGATTGTGTACTAGATTTCTTTGTTTGTTTGATAATGGCTTCCATAAACTGTTTTTCGTGGTCTCTTTCAATTTCTGCCACGTGTTCAAACATCACTGCCATTTGTTCAAAACCTTCTTCTCTTGCAATTTTGGCAAAATCAGGATACATATGTGACCATTCTTCAAACTCACCTGTTGCTGCTGTACGCAAATTTTGCATACTATCTGGTATGGCACCATTTAACGCAATATACCAAAGTTTTGCGTGTGTTGCTTCATTTCTTGCAAGTCTTTCATACATTTCCACAAGCTCTGTATTACCCTCTTTTTTTGCTTGTTCTGCAAAATATGTATATTTGTTGCGTGCAATAGACTCTCCTGCCAAAGCCATTTTAATATTCTTTTCTGTTTGTGTACCCTTCAAATCCATATTCTTACACCTCCGTAAATAATAATGATTATTTCTTAAATCATATTCCAATCTAGTATAAATGTCAACAATTTTTACACAATTTTTACATCACAACATACTCTAAAATAAAAATAGAAGAATACTTTGTTTTTCAAAGCATTCTTCTATATCACATTTTATAATAATATTTATTTACAATTTTTTTGCCAAATCCACCATTTCAATCGCTGCACACGCTACATCATAGCCTTTATTACCAGCTTTTGTGCCTGCACGTTCAATCGCTTGTTCTATGGTATCTGTTGTCAATACCCCAAACAACACTGGCATACCTTCTTGCAATGCAATATGTGCAATCCCTTTAGAAACTTCGCTGCACACATAGTCATAATGTGATGTTGCACCACGAATCACAGCCCCCAAACAAAGTATTGCATCATACTTTCCGCTTTTTGCCATTTGAGATGCCACAGTCGGAATTTCAAATGCTCCTGGTACCCATGCCAATGCAATATCATCATCATTCACACCATGACGCAACAAAGCATCTTTTGCACCACTGATGAGTTTGCTCACAATAAACTCATTAAATCTTGCGGCAACAATGCCGATTTTCATATCCTTGCCATTCAAATATCCTTCTAATATATGCATAATCATATCCTCCTTATTTCATTACATTGTACGAGAAAACAAATGTCCCATTTTTTGTTGTTTTGTTTGTAAATAGAACGCATCATCTGGTTGTGCTTCCATTTCAATCGGCACACGTTCTATAATAGAAACGCCAAAGCCGTCTAAACCATATATTTTGGTCGGGTTGTTTGTCAGCAATCTCAATTCTTTTGCACCCAAATCCTGCAAAATCTGTGCCCCTATCCAATATTCTCTCAAATCAGGTGCAAATCCAAGTTCCAAATTTGCCTCTACGGTATCCAGACCTTTTTCCTGCAATTCATATGCTTTCAATTTGTTAATCAGACCAATGCCTCTGCCTTCTTGACGCATATAAAGCAATATGCCTCTGCCTTCTTTTTCAATTTGTGTCATAGCTGCGGCAAGCTGTTGTCCACAATCACAACGACAAGAACCAAACACATCACCTGTCAAGCATTCAGAATGTACACGGCAAAGCAAATTTTTTCCATCACCAATATCGCCTTTTACCAATGCCACATGATGTTCCCCTGTCAAGTCATTGACATAACCAAAAATACGGAAATCTCCATATTGTGTTGGCATTTTTGCTTCTGCTTCACGAATAACATGTTTTTCATGACGACGGCAATAATTTTGCAAATCATGTATCGTGATAAATTTCAAATCATATGCATCTGCAAATGCCCAAAGGTCTTTGGTACGCATCATAGTGCCATCATTTGCCATGATTTCACAACAAAGGCCACATGGTTTCAATCCTGCCAACCGCATCAAATCCACAGTTGCTTCTGTATGTCCTTCTCTTGTCAATACACCCCCACGACGTGCAATCAATGGGAACATATGACCAGGGCGACGAAAATCTTGTGGTTTTACATCACCATCTACACATTTTCTTGCAGTATAGCCTCTTTCTTCAGCAGAAATACCTGTTGTGGTATCTATATGGTCAATGGAAACCGTAAAAGCTGTGCTATGATTATCTGTATTTTCTGTTACCATTTGTGGCAACATCAATGTTCTGCCCAGTTCTTCACTCATTGGCATACAAATCAAGCCTTTTGCATGTGTTGCCATAAAATTCACATTTTCAGTTGTGGCAAATTCTGCTGCACAAATGAGGTCACCTTCATTTTCTCTTTCGGGGTCATCTGTCACCAAAATCATTTTCCCTTGACGCAATTCTTCCAATGCTTCTTCGATTGTATGATATGCTCTCATAATATAACTGCCTCCTATATTTTATTAAAATCCATTTTCC
>JAHHTV010000183.1 GCA_020024395.1 Anaerotignum sp.
AATAAATACAGCTTGCACAACGCAAGCTGTATTTTCTTTTACCATTTATTTCTGCGGCGTCTGGAGCTTCTTTTGTAGGAATATCCTTTTCTTCTATGTCTACCACCATTTCTGAATTGATGTAGTATAAATACAATCAAAGCCACAACTGCAATCACAACTGCAATACCAATCAAACCTTTTACAGAAAATAAATTTGAGAAAAATTGTTTCAAATAATATTGTATGTTGTTTAATATGTTGCCTTTTTCAATATCTTCACCTGCATAAGCTGCTTTTTGTGCAACTTCTTTGCCATCAATGCTGTAAATAACAGTTGCAATTTCATCCCCTTTTTGCAAAGGTGCTTTGACTTTTTCTGTACCATCTTTATCTTTTACCAAATAATCTTCTTTGATTGTGATTTTCTTTTCTACATGTTCTGCAGCTTCTGTTGGCAAATATGCCACCATCGCATCTTTGAATACCACAGGTACTGTATCACCTTTGAGTTTATTTTGTTTTGACAAAGGCAACTGTGCAATCGCATCTCCTGCCTCTGTCAATTTTATGGGTGCATAGTTGTTAAATCCATATTCAAACAATGCAGCACTTTCTTGCCAACGTGCAGGGTCAGGCGCATGGAACACAACAGAAACCAATTTTCTGCCATCTTTTTGTGCTGCCGACGCCACACAATCCCCTGCTTCATTTGTAAAACCCGTTTTAATACCAATTGCATAAGGATATTGATATTCATTATCTGTAATCAATAAATTATGGCTGCCCCAGCTATATTCTTGTGTCATAATTTCTTGATTTTGCGCAGCATTTTCACCTGCACCATTACCAATGAAACTTCTTTCCCCTGCAATTTTCATCAATGTTTCATTTTTCATAAATTCTGTAGAAAACAATGCCATATCATATGCAGAGGAATAATGGTTTTCATCATGATACCCATGTGCATTTTGAAAATGGGTGTTCATAGCGCCCAATTCTTGTGCTTTTTTATTCATCAAATCTACAAATATTGCTTCGCATCTTGCAAAATTCATATTTGGGTTATTTTCTGCTTTTTTCGCCACAGCCGCTGCCAAAACATTTGCAGAGTCATTGCCAGATGGTATCAGCAAGCCACGCAATACATTTTCTACCGTCAAAGTTTCCCCTGATTTATGTCCTGCCTTACTAGAGTCTAATGAAATTTCATTCACTTCTGTTCCCACAACAATTTGTTCCTCTGGCTTCAAATAATCCATAGCCACCAAAGCAGTCATAATTTTTGTCATACTTGCAGGATACATTTTTTCTTTTGCATTTTTTTCATATAATATAATGCCTGTTTCTGGCTCTATCAATATTGCCGCACTTGCTGTGACAACTGGTGCATTTTGTGCCATCACCCAAGCAGGTGTCAATGTTTTCGTTGCTGTTTGTGTTTGTTCTGGTGTTTGTGTTTGTTGGTTTTGTGTTGGTGGTTGTTCTGTTGTCTGTTGGTTTTGTGTTGGTTGATTTTCTGTTTGTTCTACATTTTGTTCTGTCTGTTGCTGACTGGTATTTGGTTCTGTTGCAAATGTAGTCACATTGATGGAAAGCATAGCCGCCAATGTCAAAGCAACCCATTTATGCTTTTTCATATTCATTTTCCTCACTTTCAAATTTTATTTTTTGTTATAATGCCCTTTTGTTCCATATTCTGCAATATCATTTGCAATGCAGTTTGTTTGTCTGTTTCAGACAAATCTATCCAAAGCCCTTCCAGTTGTCTACGAAACCATGTTAATTGTCTTTTTGCAAAATGTCTAGTTCCTATTTTCAAATCTTCCACAGCTTTTTCCAGTGAAATTTCTCCCGCAAAATAGGGTAAAAATTCTTTATAACCCAATCCTTGCATAGAAACCAAATTGCCATCATACCCCATATCCAGCAATTTTTTCACCTCATCTAAAAGCCCTGCTTGCATCATCAAATCAATTCTTTTTTCAATGCGTGCATATAGTTTTTGGCGTTCCATGGTCAATATCACCACAACTGCCTCATAAGGCGATTGTTTTTGTTTTTCTGTTGCATTATGCACTGAAAATTTTTCTCCTGTCATATGGTAGTATTCCAAAGCTCTTGTCACACGTTTGATATTATTTGCGTGTGTGGTTTTTGCATATTCTGGGTCAATATCACACAATTTTTGATATAAAACATCTGCTCCTTTTTCATTTGCCAATGCATAACATTCTTGACGAAATGTGGTATCACCATCTGTTTCTGTAAATGCATTATCATATAACAAAGCATTGATATAAAAACCAGTACCCCCTACAATGATGGGAATTTTTCCTTTTTCCCATATTTGTTTCATATAATCTTTTGCTTTTTTTTGAAATACCATCACGTTATATGGTTCATCTGGCAATAATTCATCTACCAAATAATGTGGTATCCCCTCTGCTTCTTCTTTTGTCACTTTTGCAGTACCAATATCCATATAACGATATACTTGCATAGAGTCAGCAGAAATAATTTCGCCATCAATCGCTTTTGCCAATCGAATAGAAAGCTCTGTTTTGCCACAGGCAGTTGGGCCTGTGATAATCACCAATGGTTTTTTCATGCCAATCCCTCAATTCTGTATTCTTTTGAATTTCTTTTCCAATTCATATTTTGTCAATTCAATTACTGTTGGTCTGCCATGTGGACAATGGAATGGATTTTCCAATTTCAAAAGCTGTGAAATGAGTGCTTCTGCTTCTTGTATATCCAGTTTGTCATGTCCTTTGACAGCCGCTTTGCACGCCATTGTTGCAACTGCGTGTATTTTGGTTTCATATACATTTTTTAATTGCTTATCTTGTAATGTATCCAAAATATCCAGAAAAAAACCAATACCATCTGGCTTTTGCAACAACATCGGCACTGCATTCAGCCCATATGTTTGTTCCCCAAACTGTTCCACACCAAAGCCAAATTTTTGCAAAAGTGTCATATTATCTTGTAATGTATTGACTTCCAAATCTGTCAAATGCAGCATCAAAGGCTCTAAAAGTCTTTGTGATGGCACATCTTCCATTTGAAAACGTTCCATCAATGTTTCAAATAAAATGCGTTCATGTGCAGCGTGTTGGTCAATGACATACATACAATCCGCTTGTTCCACAACCCAATATGTGTGAAATATTTGTCCAATAATTTTATAATCTTTGAAAAATTGTTCTTTTTTCTTTTTTGGTGTTTCTATGATTTTGGGTTGTTCTGTTGCTGTTTTTTCCACCTCAAAATCTTCTGGTATGGTATTTGTTTTTTTCTCTGTTTTTTCATTTCCAGTATTTTGATAACATACAGTATTTTGTTCTACTTTTTTTGTATTTTCTTTTCTTTT
>JAHHTV010000184.1 GCA_020024395.1 Anaerotignum sp.
ATACAAAGCCTTTGATTGTGCAGGATAGGGCTTATTTGCCTTTTCGTGCATTGGCAGAAGCCATGAATTTGGAAGTGGTTTGGCATACAGATGGTAATACAGATTATGTGGATTTGAAATCGACACATTTGCCCAAAGTACAGTTGGGGGCAAAAGGGGAATTTGACAGAGAAGCCATGAGCATGGTGTTTGAATGGCAGAACCAAGAAAATGAAGGTTTTCAGGCAACAGAAAGTTTTACACTGGAAAAATGGAATGGAAAAAAATGGGAACAAGTGGTACCAGATGAACCTTTTACACCAAATACGGACACATATGGCATTCCCACAGGTGGCCCGACAGAGGGCAAACGAGAAAAGAAATTGACATTTTGGCAGTGGGAAAAATCTATGAAAAATGAGAAGTATGGTACAAGGTATCGTGTAGTTGTACCATATCATTATGAATTAGGCGATGGTAACCCAAAAGAATTTTTTACATTGGATGGTAGCCCTGCGTTTGAAAAAGGCACACAGACAACATATGTAGCATATGGTGAATTTTTGATAAAATGACAAAACAAAAAAGAGGAGTATGCTTTATTACACAAAGACGTTCTCCTTTTTTTATTTGTTTGTTGCAAAAAAAACGGAAACAGTTGTATTTTCAACTGTTTTGCGGTATCATAGGACATAAGAATTTTCATAGATTGCAATACAAAAGAATGATAAAGGAGATATAAATTTATGTTAGATATTTGCTTGCTGGGTACAGGCGGTATGATGCCTATGCCAAGTCGTTTTTTGACAGCAATGCTGGCAAGACTCAACGGGCATATGCTATTGATAGATTGTGGGGAAGGTACACAAGTGACAATGAAAACATTGGGCTGGGGTTTCAAAGCCATTGATGTGATTTGTTTTACACACTTTCATGCAGACCATATTTCTGGTTTGCCAGGGCTGTTGCTGACAATCGGCAATGCAGGCAGAACAGAGCCTTTGACATTGGTTGGGCCAATCGGTTTGCGTCAAGTGGTGGACGGTTTACGACGGATTGCTCCAGAATTACCTTTTTCCATAGAATATATAGAATTAGATAAAGATACACAATCCCCTTTGCAATTAGGAGATTTTTTGATTTCGTATTGTCCAGTAGAACATATGGTAAAATGTTTTGCTTACCGCATAGATGTCAAACGACAGGGCAAATTCGATGCCCAAAAAGCAGAAGCATTAGGATTACCAAGACCCTTATGGGGCAAATTGCAAAAAGAAGGCATTGCAGAATATGAAGGAAAAACATATACCGCAGATATGGTTTTGGGAAAACAACGCACAGGTATTGCTATGGCATATTGTACAGATAGCAGACCCGTTGACCGTTTGATACCTTTTGTAAAAGATGTACAGTTGTTTATTTGCGAGGGAATGTATGGGGAAGAAGAAAAGAAACAAAAAGCCATAGAACATAAACATATGCTGTTTTCAGAAGCAGCAAGATTGGCAAAAGAAGCAAATGTACAAGAATTATGGCTGACACATTTCAGCCCGGCGTTGCATGACCCTGAAGAATATTTACAAAATGCAGTGGATATATTCCAAAATACCATATTGGGCGAAGAGCGAAAATGGACAACATTGTATTTTCCAAAGGAAGGTTAATTTATGGAACAAACAAAGCAAAAAGATATATTGATATTGGCAATCGAAAGCTCTTGTGACGAAACAGCGGCAGCGATTGTCAAAAATGGTAGATATGTGCTTTCCAATGTCATATCATCACAAATTGATTTGCATACATTGTATGGTGGTGTTGTGCCAGAAATTGCGTCAAGAAAACACATGGAAGCTATTGACGGCGTAATTACACAAGCGTTGCAACAAGCAGATGTAACACTTTCTGATGTGGATGCCATTGGTGTTACATATGGCCCAGGGCTTGTGGGGGCGTTGCTTGTGGGACTGGCAGAAGCAAAAGCATTGGCATTTGCTACAAACAAACCTTTGATTGGTGTACACCATATTGAGGGACATATTTGTGCCAATTATATTGAAAATAAAGATTTTGCACCACCTTATATGACATTGGTGGTATCTGGCGGGCATTCTCATTTGGTGTATGTGTCTGATTATGGCAAATATGAAATCATTGGCAGAACACGTGATGATGCTGCAGGAGAAGCATATGACAAAGTGGCAAGAGCCATTGGCATGGGGTATCCAGGTGGGCCGAAAATTGATGCTGCCGCAAAAAAAGGAAACCCAGATGCTGTGAAATTTCCAAGAGTATTTTTGGAAGAAGATAGTTATGATTTTAGTTTCAGCGGCTTGAAATCTGCTGTGCTAAATTATGTTAATAAACAAAAAATGATGCAAAAGCCCATTGTGCCAGAAGATATTGCTGCAAGTTTTCAACAAGCAGTGGTAGATGTTTTGGTAACAAAAACCATAAAAGCAGCAAAAGAAAGAGGCGTTACACAAATTGCATTGGCAGGTGGTGTGGCTTCTAATTCTTGTTTGCGGGAACGTATGCAAACAGCTTGTGAAACAGAAGGTTTTCGATTAAGTATTCCGTCCCCCATACTTTGCACAGACAATGCAGCAATGATTGGCTGTGCTGCCTATTATGAATATTTGGCAGGCGTGAGAGATGGTTTGGATTTGAATGCAAATCCAAGTTTGAAATTGGGAGAAAGATAATAGATAAAATCAAAGGAGGCTATTACAATGGCAGGTATATTGAGCAGATTCAAAACAATTATGGAAGCAAATATCAATGCATTACTGGATAAGGCGGAAGACCCCGTCAAAATGGCTGATCAACTGGCAAGAGATTTGGAAAAGGATTTGGGAGAAGTCAAGGCGGAAACCGTTTCCATTATGGCAGAAGAAAAACGTACAAAACGTGCATATGATGATTGTTTGACAGAAGTGGAAAAATTGCAAAAATATGCAGAAAAAGCTATTATGCAGGGCAATGATAATGATGCCAGAACATTTTTGACTGAAAAATCTGCCAAAACAACACAAGCAGAAACATTAAAAGCAAGTTGGGATTTGGCAGCAGCAAATGCAACAAAAATGAGAGAAATGCATGACAAATTGACAGAACAGCTTAGACAGGTGCAAGAACGCAAAGCTGCAATCCGTGCAAAAGCTGCAATGGTAAAATCACAAGAAAAAGCAAACAGCATGAAAACAGATTTGGGCGGTAATAGTTTGTCTGCATTTGATGCTTTAGAAGAAAAATTGAACCGCAAATTGGATGAAGCCGAAGCAATGGCAGAATTGAACACAAAACAAGACAGTATGACAGATTTGATGGCAAAATATGATGATACAACAACAATGCAAAATAATAGTG
>JAHHTV010000185.1 GCA_020024395.1 Anaerotignum sp.
GCTTTGCAAAGGGGACTGTGTTCTCTGTGCATATCTTGATAATCTCTTTGCGCAATTTCTTTTTTGACAATTTCTAAATCTGGCTGTTTGCCTTGTGCTTGCAATTCTCCCACACGTCTTTTCGCCCGTTCTTCCACGCTGGCATCCAAATAAATTTTCACTTGTGCATCAGGCAAAACTTTTGTCCCAATATCTCTACCATCCATAATAACATCATGTGATTTTGATAACTTTCTTTGTATCTCCACCAATTTTTCACGCACTTTTTCATATGCTGCCACAATCGACGCTCCTGCACCGATTTCTTGTGTACGAATTTTTTCTGTCACATCTTCTCCATATAAAAAAATTCTCTGTCCACCTTTTTGCGGTATAATTTCCATATCCAAATGTTCCAAAACATTCAAAACCTCTTTTTCATCTTCCAAAACAACATTTTGTTTCATACAAGCAAAAGCAACACTGCGATACATCGCCCCTGTATCAATATATAATATCCCCAATTTTTTTGCAATTTCTTTTGCAACCGTACTTTTTCCGGAACCTGCTGGGCCATCAACTGCCACTGCCATATTTTGTTTCATATGCATTCTCCTCCATTTTCACTGCCCACACTGTCACCTGCCGCATATCCTGTCGAAAAAGCAATCTGCAAATTAAAACCTCCTGTGTATGCATCCACATCCAACACTTCTCCTGCAAAATACAATCCTTTTACCAGTTTGCTTTCCATCGTTGCAGGGTCTATCTCATCCACACAAATACCACCACTTGTCACAACCGCTTCATTGTATCCCGTCACCCCTGTAATGGTCAAAGGCAATCCTTTGATTACGTGCAATAATGTTTTTCTTTCTTCTTTTGTAATCAAATTCACTTTTTTCTCTGGTGATATTTTGGATAATGCCACAATCACAGGAATCAGTTTTTGTGGCAACAAATCCCCCAAAGCATTACGGAAATCTTTGTTACTGTATTTTTCAAAATCTCGTAATAATCTTTGGTCAAGCATTTTTTCATCCAATGCAGGTTTCAAATCAATCTTCAAACAATATCCTTTTTCCGTATCTTTCAAAATATGTCTGCTTGCACGCAATATCACAGGACCAGAAACGCCAAAATGTGTAAATAGCAATTCTCCAAAATCTTCATATACAGATTTCCCTTTTTCATTGTAAATATGAATGGCAATATTCCGCAAACTCAATCCCATCAACTCTTTGCACCAATTTTCTGCCACTTTCAAAGGTACCAAAGACGGATATAGCTTTGTCACTGTATGCCCAACCGCTTTCGCCATACGATACCCATCACCCGTAGAGCCTGTATTTGGATAAGACAATCCCCCTGTTGCCACAATCACTGCATCAAAATCCCATTTTGTACCATTTTGCAATATCAGCCCTTTGATACAACCATCTTGCATCAAAATTTCTTCCACATTGCTTTGCAAATGCATAGACACTTTGTTTTGTCTTACATATTTTTCCAAAACATTCACAACATCTTGTGAACGGTCAGTCACTGGAAACACACGATTTCCTCTTTCCACTTTTGTTTCCAATCCCAACGCTTTGAGCAAACCACGCAATGCCTGATTGTCAAAGCGATAAAACGAGCTGTACATAAAATAAGGATTGCCTGGAATATTGTCCAAAAAATCATCAATATCACCATTATTTGTCACATTGCAACGTCCTTTTCCTGTAATCAGTATTTTTTTTCCAATGCGATTATTTTTTTCAAATAAATGCACTTCATGCCCACGCTGTGCCGCACGTCCTGCCGCCAACAAACCTGCTGCACCCGCACCAATGACTGCCGTTTTCATTGTTTTTCGTTCTCCTTTTTCCATAAATCTGCCAATTCCAAATGTGCTTTGTCATTGAGCGTCATCAGCAATCTTGTTCCATCTTCCATAACGTCCACAACGGTGATAGCGGTATTTGTCAACCAAGTTTTTCGATAAAATGTCAAATCCATACCCAATATCCCAACAAGCATCACACGCAACAAACCACCATGTGAAACAATGGCAACATTTTCCCCTTTATGTTTTTGCAACAAATTTTCAAATTCTGCAACAGAACGTTCCATCACTTTATCAAAAGAACCTTCTCCAGGAAATGTATGTAAAAACGGATTTTCAAAAAACTTTTGATATGTTTCCCCATATTCTTTTTGTAATTGTGGGATACTTTTTCCCTCCCACTCTCCAAAATGAATTTCCCGAAAATGTGTATCTATCTCCATTTGCACACCTGTTTCTTTTTCAATCGCCTTTGCCGTTGCCACTGCTCTTTGCAAAGGAGAAACATATAATGCATCTAATGGCAAATAGCGAAATCTTTTTCCAAGTAGTTCTGCCTGCTCCAATCCTTTTTCAGAAAGTGCAATATCTGTCATCCCTTGGTATCTTCCCTCTTTGTTCCACATTGTTTCTCCATGCCGAATGAGATAAAATCTTGTTTTTGTTTCTTTTTTCAAGTTACATCACCTTTTTTCGTCCGTATTTTCATCAAAACAACAACCGCCTAACGCAATATCGTTAGACGGTTTCCAAATATTTTTCGCAAGCCGCCTCATAGAAGCAGCAGACCGTTTTCTTTGTTTCATTGTAAAAGCAATCTCACAACTTCTTCAAATACTTAATTTCTTTTTCTGTCAAATGGCGATATTTTCCTTTTGGCAAATTCCCCAAATGCAGCTCTCCTGTTGCTACACGTTTGAGCTGTGCTACGGGGTGTTTCATCGCCTCACACATTTTTCTCACCTGTCTGTTTCTACCTTCATGGATGATAATTTCTGCTGTACAAAATTTCTGGTCTTTGTCTTTTTCCAATATCTGAATTTTTGCAGGTTTTGTTTTTCTGCCATCTACAATCATACCACGACGAAATTTTTGCAATTCTGTGATATTCGGTATACCATATAATTTTGCAATATATGTTTTATCCACATCATGTTTGGGATGTGTCAATTTATATGTCAAATCACCATCATTTGTCAAAAGCAAAAGCCCAGATGTGTCATAATCCAAACGCCCCACAGGAAAAATACGTTCTTGCACATCTTTCACCAAATCCAACACTGCAGGTCGCCCAAACTGTTCTTTTGCTGTTGTCACATATCCCTCAGGTTTGTGCAATAAAATATATACTTTTTTGGTTTCTGCCAGTTTCACCACACGGTTGTCAAATATGACTTTGTCTTTTTCTGGTGTCACTTTCACACCCAATTCTTTTACCACAACATCATTGACTTTCACACGACCTTCTTGTATCAGTTGTTCTGCCTTTCTTCTGGAGGCAACGCCTGCAT
>JAHHTV010000186.1 GCA_020024395.1 Anaerotignum sp.
CTGCCTGCTTACATTTTGGTATTGTTTGGTGTTTGGTTGGTTTCCATGCCATAAGGGGGAAAAATATGATATTTTATATAACGGCGATTGCAAATGGTTTTTTGAATACCATAAATAAAATGGTGAATGTGAAAGCAGGAGAGTATTTGGGTGTGACAAATGGTGCATTTATCAATTATTTGGAAGCAACCATACTTTCTTTTTGTTTGATATTTGTGACAGGAAATGGTGCAGAGCTGAATTTTTCGCATATGAAAGAAGTACCGTTGTTGTTTTATTTGGGGAGTATATGCGGACTTGTGGCAATGATATTTTTGATATTGGGTACTAGAAGGACAAGTGCCATGGCTTCAACCGTGTTTGCATTATTTGGACAGTTAGGTATGGCAGTGGTTTTGGATTATGTATTTTTTCATTCATTTCATTTTCGTCGTGTAATTGGTATCTTTTTGATTTTGGCTGGTATTGCATGGCGAGAACAGGTGAAAGTACAAAAACGCAGAGAACATAAAAACAGAGAACACAAAAGGGAGGAAACAGCTTGAAAATTTGCAATTTTGGTTCTATGAATATGGATTATGTATATCAAGTAGATGCATTTTTGTTACCTGGAGAAACAAAATCTTCTGATGCTTTATTTGTCAACTGTGGTGGAAAAGGGCTGAACCAATCCATTGCAGCGGCAAAAGCAGGCAATGCTGTCATTCATGCGGGCGTGATTGGCACAGGTGGTGAAACGCTGGAACAAAGCTTGAAAGAAAATGGTGTTGATGTGACATTGCTAGAACATAAAAATGAGCAATGTGGTCATGCAATTATACAGGTAGAACAATCTGGACAAAACTGCATATTGCTCTATGGTGGTACAAATCAAATGCTGACAGAATGCTATGTGGATGATGTACTTGAAAAAATGGGAAAGGATACATTGGTGTTGTTGCAAAATGAAACCAATTTGGTAGGAAGTATCATAGAAAAAGCACATGCAAAAGGCATGAAAATTGCACTCAATGCCGCACCGATGAACAAAAAAGTATTAGCCTATCCGTTGGATTTATTAGATTGGCTGATTATCAATGAAGTAGAGGGCAAACAAATTGCAGGTTGTCAAAATGATGATGAAATATTACCAATATTGCAAAAAAAATATCCAAAATGCAACATTTTGCTGACATTGGGTAGCAAAGGAGCAATTTGTGTCACAGAAGGCAAACAGTATCAAATTGGTTGTTATGCAGTGCCTGTTGTGGATACCACTGCCGCAGGGGATACATTCAGTGGGTATTTTCTGTACGGTGTATTGCATGGAAAATCCATAGAAGATAGTTTACTTTTGGCAACCACAGCAAGTACCATTGCCATTGGCATAAAGGGTGCAGCAAATTCTATACCATTGTTAAAAGATGTAGAAGATGTGATTGCAAAAAAACAATTTGGCATATTGGAAATTTCTGTGACAGAATAAAAGAATGGAGGAACAAACATGAAACAGGTGTTATATGTCAACTGTTGTGTGCGTAGAGAAAATTCCAGAACAAAAATATTGGCAGATTATTTCTTGGAGCAGCTTTCCAAAAAAGAAGGATATACAATCAAAGAAATTTGTTTGATGGATGAAAGTTTGTCTTATTTTACAGATGGATTTTTTGCACAAAGAGAACGCCTTTTAGAACAAAAGGATTTTGAACACCCACGTTTTCGCTATGCAAGAGAATTTGCAAAAGCAGATAAAATTGTGATTGCAGCACCATTTTGGGATTTGAGTTTTCCCGCATTGTTGAAGGTATATATTGAAAATCTGTGTGTAGATGGCATTACATTTGGTTGCAATGAAAATGGTTGTTTTGGTATGTGTAAAGCAGATGAAATGCTTTTTATTACCACAAGAGGTGGAAGTTATCAAGATAGTGCCTTTGAGATGGGTTCCAGATATTTATGGGCAATGAGTGACTTTTTTGGTATTGAAAAGTATGATTGTGTGGCAGCAGATGGTTTGGATATTGGATTGCGTACAGTACAAGATATTTTGGACGATGCAAAAAAAGAATTGGATATGACATTACAAACATTTTGATAAAAGAAAAGAGGGTTTATAATATGCAAGAAACAATGAAAGCTGTTGTTTATAAAGGAAATGGACAAATTGCATTGGAAGATAGACCAATGCCTGTGATACAAGAGCCAAGAGATGCTATTGTCAAAGTGACACGTTCTACAATTTGTTCCAGTGATTTACATATCAAACATGGCACAGTGCCAAGAGCAAAAGAAAATACTGTGTTGGGACATGAATTTGTGGGCGAAGTGGTAGAGATTGGCTCAGCAGTGAAAAAATTTCATGTGGGTGACCGTGTGGCTGTCAATGTGGAAACATTTTGTGGAGAATGTTATTTTTGCAAACGTGGTTTTGTGAATAACTGTGTAGAAGGCGGTTGGGAATTGGGTTGTCGTATTGATGGTTGTCAGGCGGAATATGTGCGTGTACCCATTGCGGATAATGGTTTGACACCCATTCCAGATGATGTTTCTGATGAAGCAGCGTTATTCAATGGTGATATTTTGGCGACAGGTTATTGGGCAGCAAGCATTGGCGAAATTAAGCCAGCAGATACCGTGGTGGTACTGGGAGCAGGCCCCACAGGGCTTTGTACATTGATGAGTATTCGTTTGTACAGCCCTGCAAAAGTGATTGTGGTGGATGTGAGTGATGCACGTATGGCATTGGCAAAAGAAAAAGGTTTGGCAGATATTTGCTTAAATCCCAATACTGTAGATGTGGAAACTGAAATTTTGAAATTGACAGACGGTAGAGGGGCTGACCGTGTGTTTGAAGTGGCAGGTGGCGATGATACATTCCAGATGGCTTGGAAAGTGGCACGCCCCAATGCCATTGTGGTGTTGGTAGCATTGTATGCAAAAGAACAGTCTCTGCCTTTGCATATGATGTATGGCAAAAACTTAACATTCAAAACAGGCGGCGTTGATGCAAATTGTTGTGAAGATATTATGAAAATGGTACAATGTGGAAAAATTGATACTTCTTGTTTGATTACACATAAAGCACCATTGAATGATGTCATAAATGGCTATCATACATTTGAGAATAAATTAGATGGTTGTATCAAATGGGTGATTACACCTTATGAAAGATAATATGTGATAAAAAAGCTACAGGAATGTGTATTTCTTGTAGCTTTTTTTCATAGCAAAATATGATGAATAAATTTCTGGTAAAAATAAAAATTTGTGTTAAAATGATGATAATATTTCATGAAATATATC
>JAHHTV010000187.1 GCA_020024395.1 Anaerotignum sp.
CATCTTTTTTATCTTCTAAGGAATTAAGAAATTCTTTTTTCTATTCTGTATCCAATCACTCATCTATCTCATCTTTTTTCGTATTGTTTTTGCAGTCGGTGTGCTAGCAAGCCCTCCACTTATAGCACATTTTAATTCTTGTGGAAGTCGTTTCTCAACATCAACCAATGCATCAATTACTTCATCAGGCGGAATAAAGCTTCTAATACCTGCCATTGCCATATCCGCTGAAATAAAGGCATTGGCTGTTCCCACGGCATTTCTTTTAATACAAGGAATTTCAATGGGTCCAGCAATTGGATCACAAACCAGACCCAGAAGATTTTTCAAACAAATTGCCATTGCATGAACAATTTTCTCTGTATCATCTGTGAAAAGACTTACCAAACCTGCTGCTGTAATGGCAGCAGATACGCCAACCTCTCCCTGGCACCCACCAACAGAACCAGAAAATGATACATGCCGATGCGACATAATCACACCGATCAAACCACTTACAAAAAGTGCCTTGACCATTTCTTCATCAGAAAACCCATATTTTTTCTGAACTGTAAGAAAGCATCCTGGTACAATTCCAGAAGAACCAGCTGTTGGTGCTGCAACAATCACCCCCATAGATGCATTATATTCCATAATCTCAAGAGCAATAGACACTGCCATAGGTATTGTTTCTCCTGAAATTGTTTTTCCTTCTTCCACTGCCTTTCTCAATGCTTTTCCATCTGTTCCAGAAGCTAAACCATACAATAAACGGTGTGACTCTTTTGCAGCCTCTGTAGCAGAATCCTTCATTTTCTGATATAACACAGACATCTGTCTACATACAACTTCCTTTGAAAATCCTGTCCTCTCCATTTCATAATGGATGGCAATTTCACTAAGAGCAATTTTCTGTTCTTTGCTCTTTCTACATACTTCTGCACAGCCATCACAAGTTTGCTCCCAAATGGTGCTACCATAAACAAGCACTGGTTCAACCAATCGAATTGTATGAATATCTTTTTCTTTCTGTATTTGTTCCAAAGCTTCTTTTGAAGGTTTATGAGGCAGGCTCATACAAGTAATAAATTCTGTTTCTGTTTTTCCACATTGCAGCAGAGCGCCTTCCATTTTCAAAGCAGGTTCTTTTTTGCTCCATATAAGAATATGCCATTGTTCTGGAGCTAATTGTATAAAAACATCATCTACTTTATTGATGATAATACTGCCACCCCCTATGGAAGTTCCTAAAAGTGACACATTGCGACCACTTTGGCATTCCAGTCCCAACCACACAGTATTTTGTGGATACATATGCTGTGGCAAAAATCCAATTTCTATATCAATCCCTTTTTGCTTTGCCAATACCATAGAATCTTTCATCCTGATATCATCTTCGCAAATCCCAATCATACCGCCAATTAAAGCTACATCTGAACGATGTCCATGATATGTATTTTGTAACATAGGACTAAAGCGAATATGAATATTCTTCAGGTCTTCCCCTGCAATGCTATGTGCCATCCTTCCAATTCGAGCCATTCCGGCTGTATGAGAGCTGGATGGTCCTACCATAACTGGACCTATGATTTCAAAAATGCTTGTACTCATTTCGTCCTCCCTTCACAGATATTATTTCTTTTTCAACAAGATCTTCTGATTCTGTTTCTATCTTAATATGATTTTTATAATTCTCTGAAAACATTTTACAACCTATATATACAAAGATAGGAAAGCAATTTACAGCTTTCCTATCTTTTGTATCAAATGATATATTGATTGTTAACACTCTTATGATTATTGAATACTATCTGTGACCGCCTTAAAGTTTTCAACACCATATTCTTCTTCAATTACTGGCCATACTGCCTCTCGGACAACATCCGCAAACTCCTGCAATTGTTCATCTGTATATTCTACAATAATGGTACCACTGTCTTTTAACTTCTGTTCATATTCTGCTGTTTCCGCTTCTGCTTCATTCCAGCGTTTTTCCTGCATATGTTGAGCTGCTGTCTGGATAGCTTCTCTCTGTTTATCTGTTAGGCTATTCCATTTATCTGTATTGATATACATATACCATTGTTCAAAATGGTCATTGATTGGCAGATAATATTTTACCAAACCAGATAAGTTCCCATAGTACATTTCTGCACCAGCCCCAATTGCGCCATCACAAACACCTGTTTGAATAGATGTATACATATCGGAAGCAGGGATTGGTGTTGCAAGATAACCCAATGTTGTTGCAGTTTTTTCAAAAGTAGTCATAGATGGAACACGAATTTTAATTCCGGATTTCGCATGAGGATTTGTGGGGTCTATAGGGTCTTTATTTAATGCAATTCCTCCGAAATACAAGGGATAAGATGCCAAATATGTCATATTATAATCTGCCAGTTTTTCTTTATAAATTTTGATCAGAGGACTCTCTGGACCAAATACCTGTTTTGCTTCATCCCAATTACTGCAAAGATATGCAGAATTTGACATAGCAAACACCTTGTCCATATTACTGCCCAAGCTGGCAATTTGCATATCTACATCACCAATACTCACTCTTTCCTGTACCGTTGTAAAATCACCCAACTGACTTGCAGGATAAATATCAAACTGAATGGTTCCGTCGGAAAGCTCTGTTGCTTCTTTTGCAAAGTTCTTAATCGCAATATCTGCTGAAGATTCTTCTGGTCTGATATGTGCCAAAGATAACATTACGGTTTCTCCTTCAGCTGAAGATTTTACATCACCACCGCCACAACCAGCGAGAGAAACAAGCATTGTTGAAACAAGAAGAAGTGCTAAAAATTTTTTCATAGTATATCCCTCCGTCTTAAATATTATTTTTTATTCTCCTGTAATGTCAAACTCTGTTCCCATTCCTTTGCGCACTGCTTTCTGATAGAAATCATCCGCAATGGCAATATCCATTGCGCCTGTTCCAATTGGAACACACACAATCCGTTTGTTTTTGATATCATCCAATACAGCAGTGCCATTTACCAATTCACCAATGGTTGTTGTAATATGCTCTTGTCTAATCTTTCCTTGCTCGTGTAATTCCTTTAACGCTCCTCTATGCAATGCCTGCTGTATATGATCTACAATGATACAATCCGACTGAATAATCGCTTCATTCTCCATTTTTGCAGTAGCACCCAGCGGAAATACCACCGTTCCTGGTTCTATCCATTCTGCCTGAATCAGCCCTCCTTTCCATGGCTTGGAAGCAATGACTGTATCCCCACAGCATGCCTGCTTTGGATGATCACAAAGAATAATTTGACCATTGACAAT
>JAHHTV010000188.1 GCA_020024395.1 Anaerotignum sp.
TTCATTGTATAAAAATTTGGTATACCAATTTCTATGGTGTTGATAAAATTTGTCGTATCCCCCACCGTTGTTGTGATAGATATTTGTATGGTCATTGCACCCATAGACAACAGATTGACCAATTTCATGATTTTTTTATTTTCTTTCATATAATACACACCTTCCCTTTTTTTCATGTCATTTCTGTTTTGTTATCTTTATGATAAAAGAAAAGGTGTGGAAAAATCCCCTTGATATTGTAAAGAATATGTGGTGAAATTGTGGCAAAATTGCGGCAATGTATCAAGATATAGGTATTTTCACACAAAAATCTGTATGTCCGGGCTTTGCGTCCACACAAATTGTGCCATGATATTTGTTGATAATATCTTTTGTCATAGATAGTCCAATACCAAAATTACCACCCTTACCTTTATAAAATCGTTCAAATATATGCGGCAAATCTTGTGGTGTAATGCCTTCTCCATCATCTATGATATGAATATACAAATTTTGATTTTCTACTGCACCAGTCACATATATTTTTGATATTGCATATCGTAATGCATTCGACAAAATATTGGAAAAAGCCCTTTGCAATAATGTTTCATCCCCTATGATGGTAATACCTTTTGGTACATTCCACACAATATCAATATGGCTGTATCGACTGATATACACCTGATTTGCACAGTCATACAGCATATTATCTACTTCTATGATGTCATTTTTTAATGTTTGTGTTTCAAATTTTGATAAAAATAAAATCTCATCCACCAAATCTGACATACGTTTACTTTCTTGTAAAATCACATCATAACAATTTGCCGTATCTTTTATGACATGATATTTCAGCCCTTCCGCATAGCCTTGTATCGACATCAATGGTGTACGCAATTCGTGTGAAGCATTTTGAAAAAACTGTTTTTGTAATTGTTCTGACTGTGCAATTCTGTTTTCCATTTCCTCAACCGTTTTTACAACATTTGAAAATTCTTCATAACAAAATTGTGGTATTTCCTGCACATTTTCTTTATTTCCGATTTTCAATAAATAGCGTTCCAATAAACGAAAAGATACACGCACTTTTTTGATTGTCTGAAATATCAATATCATAGACAATATACCAATACAAAGCAACGTCACAATCAAACTTTTATTGATTGTATTCACAAGCTCCTGCAATGTTGTAATATCCATATAAACTACATAAAGATATGTATTTGCTTTTTCTCCTGCTTTTGCCTGTATAATAAAATCATTATCGTTATAAATACCTTCATAATATTTACCACTTATCAAATATGTTCTATCTTCTATTTTTATTTTGGTAGACTGTTGATTTTTTGGAAGTTCATGCAATGAAATATATTCTGCAATAAAATTTGCTGTTTCCAATCCTGTTTGCATAAAAAAATCTGCACTATCAAAAAGTACATCCCCTGCATCATTTAATATCATATATTCTATTGACACACTCAAAGAAGTATCATCTAGCCCCCATACAGTATAAGCATCATTTTCTTTTTCATAAAAAATTTCGTCCATAATTTCAAATTCTATTTTTATGTCATCTTTTGTCAGTTCATCAATATGTCTGTCCATAATAAACTGGAATGACAAAAATATCAGTAAAAACATAAATATTATACTACAAACAGGCACAATCACAATCATATTTGAAAAACGTCTGTTTTTGAGTTCTTTCATTTATACATCCTTTCTGCCAATTTTGAAGCCATATCCCCAAACAGTTTCTATGGATACTTTACTTTTATAATCTCGCAATTTCTTTCTAATTCTTTTTATGATGTCATCGGTTACTCTTGTTTCCACTTCTGCACCATATCCCCAAATGGTATTTAATAATTCTCCTCTGGATACTGCTTTGTCTTTGTTTGCCATCAAATATGCCATTAGTTCAAATTCTGTATTGGTCAGCTTTACATTTTGTTCATTGATGGTACAACTTTTCATACCTTGGTCTAAAACAATATCTTCCAAAACCAATATCTTATTTTGTGTTATCTGTTGTGCTTTCAATGCTCGTTTTATGATAGCATTGACACGCATTGTTAACTTTAATGGAGAAAATGGCTTTGTAAAATAATCATCACACCCTGCTGTAAACCCTGTAATATAATCTGCATCTGTATCTCGTGCAGTCAAAAGAATGATTGGCACTTCCGAAATTTTGCGTATTTTATTACAAACCGTAAAGCCATCTACATCTGGCATCATGACATCTAATATCACAAGTGTTGGTTCTTTTTCCAAAAAAGCACAAAGTAGGCTTTCTCCATCTGCAAATACCTTTACCATATGCCCTGCTTCCACCAAAAAACTTTCTAGCAAATCTCTTATATTTTTTTCATCATCCGCAACATAAATCAACCCTTGCATATTTGAAAAACCCCCCATTTCCCATTTATATCAAACAAAAACATAATTTCACACAAAATGACATTCTATATGTTATATCATACCATAATCATATGATATTTTCAAGGTAACAAACTGCTTGTTATTGTATATAGTTTATTTTGTATAAAATCAAAAAAATGGTGTGTTTTCCATATTGATATTGTATTTTGACTTGTATGTTGATATAATGACATATATTTACTGTTTTATTACAATGAAAATGATAACAAAAGGCTTTAGAATGACCAGAAAGGAACAAAATAATGATGTGGAAAGAAAGCTATCGTCTTGGTGTGGCACACATTGATGCACAGCATAAAAAATTGTTTGAAATGACAGGAGAACTCATACAAGAAATCGAAGGCCCACAGCGTCCCGAAGTTTATAGACAAACACTCAAATTTTTACAAGAATATGTTGTTGTGCATTTCCATGATGAAGAAAAATACTTCAAATCATTGCACTACGCAAATGAAGCAGAACACATAAAACAACATCAAGAGCTTGCAAAAGAAGTACAAAAATACGTTGTATTATTAGAAGACTCTGCATATGACCCTCATATTGTCAAAAAACTAGCAGGTATGTTAAGCGCTTGGTTGATTTACCATGTTGTGAAAGAAGATTTGCAATATACCAGACAGGAAACACAAGACCCCTGTCAAACAGAATGCTCTTACACAGAACACTTTGCAAACAGCACCATACAAGTTCTGGAAGCAATGATAGGTCTAAATCCTGAAGATGTGGACAAAGCAAAAATTTATGATAATTTAAGCAAAGATGATGTTTTTATAGAAATTGGATTGGTAGGCGATTTGAAAGGACGTGTTGTTT
>JAHHTV010000189.1 GCA_020024395.1 Anaerotignum sp.
ATATTGTACAGTATAAATACAGAAAGGAAGTGAACTCTTGAAAAATCTCAAACTAAAATCCGCCAGAGCTGCTTTGGATTTATCACAAGAACAGCTCGCTGAAAAAGTTGGGGTAACACGTCAAACCATTGGTATGATTGAAGCTGGAAAATATAACCCCACCATCCATTTATGTATTGCAATCTGTAAGGTATTAGGTAAAACATTAGACGATTTATTTTGGACAGAATAGGAGGTTTTGTATATGATTTACAAAGATGAACGGATTGAACAAGCAAAACAAAAAATTGGTTCTGAAATGATGCAGTTGGTATTTTATGGTGTGGTTATCTCTTTTTTGGCAAAGACATTGTTTTTGCATTATGAATTGAAACAATGTCTTTTAGAATTTTTGATTTTGGTATTGGTTCCCATATACCAAGCCATACGCTGTCGACAACTCGGTATTGTGTTATCTGCATTTGCAAAACCCACATTAAAAAATAGTATGCCTTCTATCATTGCAGGTGTGTTTGTTTTGGGCGTTTACTTTCTTGATATCACACAGGAAAAAGATAAAATTGCTGCAATTACAGGTATTATTACATTTTGTATCACATTCATTGTTGCACGTTTTGGATTTTATCATTTAGAAAAACGTCGTAAAGAAAAATTAGAAAAGGAATATGATGAACCATAAAACATGAAAAGCACTTTGGCTATCAAAAACCAAAGTGCCTTTCTATATAGAGTGTGTGTTTTGACTATATTTATTTTGCAAGCATTTGTTCGACTTTTTGCAAAAGTTCTTTTGTCGCTTGTGCGGGGCTTTCTTTTGCAAATATTGCAGAAATTACAGAAATGCCATGTACGCCACTACCTTTGAGCTGCATGACATTGTCTGCATTGATACCACCAATGGCAACCACAGGAATAGACACTGCTTTACAAATGGCAAGCAATTCCTCATTTGTCAAACATTGTGCGTCTTTTTTGGTATCGGTATGGAATACAGCACCTACCCCGATATAATCTGCACCGCTTTGTTCTGCTTTGATAGCCGTTTCCACAGTATTTGCAGAAATGCCCAATATTTTATCATTGCCAATCATTTCTCGTACATTTTTTCCAACAATATCACTTTGTCCTACATGCACACCATCTGCACCACAAGCAAGTGCAATTTCAATATTATCATTTACCACAAATGGCACATGATATTTTTTTGCAAGTGATGCCAAATCTTTTGCTTCTTTCAAAAATGTTTCATCATCTAATTCCTTTTCTCTGATTTGCAAAAATGTTGCACCTGCTTGCAACACTTCTTCTGTAACATCTGTCAATGCTCTGTCACCCAGCCATGCACGGTCTGTAATTGCATATAATTTCATATTTTCTTTTGTCGCTTTTTCTGGCAATTCCAATTCTTCCAATTTTGTTCTTTTTTGCAATGTTTGGGCATCTATCAAACTGATTTGGTCTACCAAATGGGTACGGAATGTCAAAGTACCTGCTTGCTGTGCATCTGTTTTTTGTCGTGCAATTTCGCCACTTACGCCCATCAATGATACTGCACAAATAGTTGCTTCTAATATACAGTCAGGGTTACCACCACAATATGCACCCAAAAGTGCTGTCAACATACAACCACTGCCTGTAATGCGTGACATCATTGCATCGCCATTGCGGATTGCAAATACACGCTCGCCAGATGCAATGATATCAATGACACCAGAAATGGCAATCACTGCACCTGTTTTTCTTGCCAATTCCCTTGCCAGATAGCCAAATTCTTTGTAATTTTGTTCTGTGATTTTATCTTCTTCTGCCGCATCCACACCTCTTGTGGAGCCTGTGCCAACTGCCAAATGTTTGATTTCGGAAGTATTACCACGAATGACAGAAAATTTTACCGCATCTAATAATTGTTTGCCACCATCTCGTCTTAATTTTGTTGCACCAACTGCTACAGGGTCTAATACCACAGGCACGCCCACTTCATTTGCTTTTTTGCCTGCCACAAGCATTGCTTTGGTATCTTCCATAGTACCCATATTCATCACAAGCCCTTGCACCACTGCCGCAACTTCTTCGACTTCTTCTACCTCGTGTGCCATCGTAGGAGAAGCACCTGCTGCCAATATGATATTTGCACAATCATTGACTGTTACAAAATTTGTGATTGCTTGTACAATGGGTTCTTTTTGTTTTACATTCTCCATAATTTCTGGAAATGTTGCCAAAATGTCAGTATTGTTTTTCATGATGTTCCTCCTTAATGTTTTTGATTGATTTTATCTATCATGCGATAAAATACACCCGCACGTTTTAACCCTGTAACCACCAATACGCCCAAAAATGCCCCCATTGCAGAAGACGGCAAAAAAGCCGGTATGTAGAAAAACGGAGACTGCAAATCCATACCATACAATATTGTCATAGCAGGATATGCTACCAAAGCACTGATGATACCTGTGCCAAACATTTCACCAATCACTGCCATATATAGTTTTTTTCCACTTTTTTGATACAAAAATCCAGATAAAAATGCACCAAATACCGCCCCAATGATTGCCAAAATTGTACGCCCTGTCATCATACGCAAACAGCCTGTTATCAGTGCTGCCAAGCATCCCCAATAAGGCCCTACAAACACAGCTGCCAACACATTGATAAAATGTTGAAACGGTGCCATGTTTGGAAACCATACCATAGATGATAACACAAAACCCATACCTGCAAATAATGCAGTCAACACCATTTTTTGTACATAATTATTATTTTTGTTGCTCATGACGAAAATGCTCCTTTCCATTGATTACATCACATGTTTTTGATACAGAAAATCTTTGTCTAAAAATAAAAAAAGATTTTCCCTGCTGCAGCATTTTTACATAAAAACAAATTATATTGTTTTTCATGCAAAAATTGCTTTTGGAAAAACCTTCGTCATTCACGCTGTATTTTTGTGTCATACATTGCATTCCCTACGTTGGCATTATCCAAATCAGGTGAAAAAGGTCGAAGAACATGGTTCTTCCTCTCAGCCTTCCAAATATAAAGCTCCCTTTGCATTATACATTTATTATATTACTGTTTATTTTCTTTGTCAATTTTAAGAAAAGGTATTTTTTATAAAAAATGCCCTTTGAGAAATTACAGTAATTGATTTAATTTTTCTTTCAATATTGTGG
>JAHHTV010000019.1 GCA_020024395.1 Anaerotignum sp.
ATTAATTCATGTTGTTGTCCTTTGCTGACAGATATATGCGTGTTTGTTTCTATATTTATTTTCCGTATTTGGTGAAAAAATCTGAAATCAGTTTAGATACTGTTTTTCCCTCTGATTCGGCTTTTTTTGTGCTTTTTCATAGACACTTGGTAGAATTATAAAAGAATATGATTTCTTTTTTTCTCTATTTTACAGTTTTTTCCGCCCCAAAAAATACCCGACTTTTCCGACTAAGGATAAGCCAACCGCCAAAACCTGTGATCTTTGTGTAGACATATTCGGATCTGTTTTTCTTGCAATTGCCAGATATTTTGTGACTTGTTCATTTGTCAATGGCAGGGTATCCAGATTTGAGCCTTGTCCCAGAATGTTGCCATCGCCAGAAAACTCTGTATTACCCAGTTGGGCAAATATGGCTTCATATGACTTTGCCATCTCGATTTGACGGTCTGTTAGGCGAAATACGGTCTTTGTGAAGTAATCTTCTTGTTTGCGTGTGATAAATTTGATATCGTATGTTTCATCTTCTAATTCATGATAATAGTATTCGCCTTCAAAATCCCGTAACATACTGAGCAAATGCACAATATCTATTTTATCTACCAGACTTTGGGAAGCACCACCTGCTGCATGATAGTACCGAAACACATGGCGAATATATCGCTTATCGCCATATATGCGAATATTTTGTTCGTTTTCATGGTACTTCTGAATCATGTAGTCGCTAAATGCCACCGCATTTGTGGCTGTCCAGCCTGTATAGCCGTTTTTTGACAGCCATGTGATGTATCCCATACCATAGTTGTAAGATTGTACAGCAACTTCCAAACGGCTCCAATCTTGTGGGCTTGTACAATTTGCTTTTTTCAGAATGTCTGAAAAATAATGCACACCACCATCAATAGAAGATTGTGGTGTCACTGTTCCATGCACATATCCAGAGCCTGCTGACTGCATAACATCATTACCACGACCGCCTGACTCTTGCATCATCATTGCCATAATGACATCTACATAGGCAGATACACCATATCGTTGTGCCGCATCTTTCACATCTTCTCTGTAACTTTCTACATTTTCACTCAATAGCTTTGTGCCAATATGTATCCCACCTGCAATAACATCGGGTAACTCATTTTCTTGATTTTCGCTGTCAGATTGTTCTTTTCCATCTTCTGTGAGCAGTGTTGCACAAAAATATGACATGATTTTATATGAGCTGCCTGGTGGAACAGGCTCATTCGTTGTAATATCATCTGTGGAAATGCCCATTGCTTTTAGTTCTTCTAACTCAATATTGTAATCGTCCATGAATACCCCATTGATTTGTGTTGCCATATTCAAAATCTGCAACTGTACTTCGGAATATTCTACGGAACCACCATGGATAATAGAGTTGAGTATCATAGACGGCAAACTGCCGATTGTGAAAATGATGAGAAATACAAAAACACAAACACCTGAGAAATACAAAAACACAAACACCAATGATCATTTTACGGATTATTGGGCTTTTTGCGGCTGTCACAGCTGCACCCACAAAATCACCAGCCATTGCATGCCCAACAGCTTTGGTAATATGATATGCTGTTTCTCCCAAAGAAGTGGCAGTATCTAAAAATCCTTTTTGGCTATTGCTATCCACGACATTCTCCTTTCTTTTTTACTCTGTTATCGTTGTTTTCCACCTCTTGCACCAAAACCACGAAATTTACGGCGGCTTGTGTTCGGTTGTGTATCCTGTTCTTGTGTGCCAAAAGTGGTATGACCATCTTCTCTGATGACTTTTGTGGTATCGTCTATGTTGATTGTCTTTGCACCAGACTGATGGAACACTGTGTTCCCTCGTACCACAACGCCACTGTTAAGGGTATCAAATTCCACACTTTTATCCGCATTGGCTGTGGTACCATTTGCCCAATATACCGTACCCCCCAATGAAAATGTTCCTTCTTTTCCATTGTCACCATCGGCATGGTTGACACGACCTGTATAGTCATCGGCATTGCTGACAGCACCAGAAGCATGAGAAACACTACCATCAGCATAGGCAATATCGCCTGTCTGTGGGTGCATATATTTTCCATTGGGCATATCTTGTATGGGCTTGTAAGAACTGCCGTTATCAAAGGAAATATTCCCTTTTCCATCTACCATTGTCCCATCTGCATAAGCAACATGACCATCCTGATATATCACGCTGCCATTGCCATGTTCTACTCGATTGCCATATGTGGTACTGCCATCTTTATGTCTTGTAATGCCATGTGATGTCGTATCCCCATTGCTATGCAAAACAGAGCCATCTTTGAATATTTTATCGCCTTGTGGTGTAATTGTTGTACCATCAGGTGTTGTAATTTCACCATGCTTATGTACCATATGCCCATCTTTTGACAATACGGCACCGTCAGAAAATGTTTGTTCGCCACTCTTATGTCTGGTAACAGCACCTTGTGAAACTGCACCTGTATCGTGTTTTGTCACACCTGTTTTTGTTACCGCACCATTGCCATGTGTGACCACACCATTTTTGTCAATGGTAGTACCACCTGCGACAGCACCACCATTGATTTCTCTGTCACCATTGGGGCGTACAATTGTACCATCGGGCAATTTTGTTGGTTGCGTCACCTGTTTGGATACACCATTTGCACCAATAATGCGATTACCTATGGTATAAATGCCATCACTGTGTTGCATTGCACCACTTGGCAAAGCATTTCCATTTGCATCTTTTCGTTTGGGCGACATTGTTGCATCATTTGCAAATTTGAAAGAACCATCTGAAGAAATTTTTGTACCATCTGGAAAGTTTTTGTTTTCAGCCATAACAGTCATACCATCTTTGGTACGCATCATTTCACCGTTTTGACTGGTTGTACCCTCTGGTGTGTGGAACATTTGTGCTGTATTTGCATATGCATCATGGTTATTTGCAGAAGTATGACTGTCATGGTTATTGTCATGCATATTTGCAGAAGCATGCCCTTCGTTGTCCATATGTCTTGCTTTATATTCTTCTGCCATATTATCAGGCTTTCCACTATGATTTTGGTGTGTATATTGTCCCATACTTGCAGTCATTGCACCTTCTTCATCTTCTCGCAACAGTCCTTTTTCTGCCAATTTGCTTTGTGCCATAGCAGGTGTCATATTGCCGGCTTTCATATCATGGAGAATGGCATCTCTTGCACGTTGCTGGTCAATATCAAAGCCATTTTGTTCTGCACGTTTCTTTGTTTGGTCATATTCTTTTTGTGGCATACCTTTTTGTGCCGCATCTTGCATTTCTGCAAATCTTTTGTCGAATTTCTGGTTGAGTGCTTCTGCAAATGAACTGCCGTCTTTTGTCATGGCTGCGGCTTTTGCCACATTTGTGGTACTCGCAAACCCTCTGGCTGCACCCATTGCACCCATTGCAAATGCTTCGCCCTTTGTTGCACCACCTGCAAATCCTGCCCTCGCACCACCAACAACCGCATTTTTCATATCATTCCAGTTTTTGGCAAATGTTTTGCCAAGTGGTGTACCAATGCCACCCACACCAGAAGCACCTCGACCAACTGCCTGCCGCAGCATCATTGCAGATGCCCCAATCGCACCCAGCAGTCCGCCTGCACTTGCATTGCCACCACGACTGACGTTAACACCAAGACTTGCGATAAACTGGTCAAACTGTACCGCAAATGTCGAATACGCCAATGCAAAAAATGCCCAAATCAAATCTGCATACGCAATATCTGCAAATTCGACACCCGTTTCAAAGCCATGCGAACTGCCAACTGATGACATGACACTGATAAAGCCTTGTATAAAAAACGCTGTCATCACAAAAACAAATATATCGGCAAAAAATGTGCGAATATATGTATGGAAAATGTCCTTTGTTTCTTCCAATATTGCCATACCAAATGCAATAGGAGCCAATGCAACCAAACATACCAATCGTATATAGCGTATGAAAAATAAGCTCATCAACTTAAAGAAATTGACAACAAGCATTACCGTAACAATTAACATCACCAATACTTTCACAATGCCTAACATTGCACCGCCTGCACCAGAAACAGAAACAATCAAGCCTTCCGCAGCACGCACCCCTAAATCTGTTAGAAATGCAGACAATTTCATGTCACCAGTGGCATCTATGTTGATGACATCTTGTATCACAACCACTAAGGAATTGTAAAAGAAAGACATAATTCCCCAGCTATTGATTGCCAATACACCAAAAAACAAATATCGCACAACAAATTGCCAGATACGGCTTCGCTCAATCCGCAAACCTGCTGCCATGCCAAAACACTTCAATATAAACAAAAAACCAACAAAACTAAGCCAACCAGCAGCAAATACTTTGAAAAATGAGAGAATATGTGCAAACAACGGTAAATATTTTCCAAAAGTTTCAAAATCAAACTTGACTGTCTGTAAAAATGTATCTGCGAAAAATTCTAATGCGGATGCCAAAATCTGTAATATCAGACCAATTAACGCATTTAATATGCCTGTCACAATCGCAGACATTCTTTCACCTCTTTTCTAATAGAAAAACCTGAGAAGTAAAAACCTCTCAGGTCTTAAAAATTTAAGCATTACCAGACAACATATTGATGATGGTAGGCAAGAACAAGTACAAGATGAGCAATAATACACCAAATACAATACAACCCAAACCAACACCACGATATTTTTTTAACGGTGCACATAAAAATGACACCAACACCCCAATCAATAATGCCAATGTCGCAACCGGCGGTATTAAATTTGTTGCAACCTTAATCAAATCACCAAAAAACCCCTCGATGCTATCAAAACTTGCTGAACTTGCACCTTGAATGGCATTTTGTATGTTGGTACTGTTTGCCCATGCAGTCATTGGCATCATAAACATTGTTGTAAGCGTCATAGTCAAAAATTCTTTCCATTTTTTCATTGTTTTTTTCACACTCTTTTTCAGCATTTCAAAATCCTTTCTGTAAAATCATACAGCCATCTTTTGGAAAAGATGGCTGCACCAACGTTTTTATCATTGTATTGCTATGTTTAATATCCTGTTTTTGGAAGTTTTTTCTTGGGAGCATACATCTGAATGGTCCAGTGACTATTTGCAGTCACAACTTGGTCATGCCATCTACCTGTCACATCAGCATAGTTTGTAAACTGATAGTTGTTTGTGAAATTACTTCCTGCAATCATTTGCATGGACATCGCCTCCATCAATTTAAATCCGGGGGCTACGGCATCTTGGAATTCCATTTTTACCTGTGTCACATATTCTCCGTTTCGCAATCCCATATTTTTTGCATACAAATCAATATGATGATGTTTGTCTGAGGTATAAACCCCTGGCAAATAGGTATATGCGGTATTCAGATTTGTAGCATATGCAACTTTGAAACTGTATTTTTTACTCCATAGACCAGTATCAAAATATTTTACTTGTGCAGCCTTTGGATCTGGTAGCTTATCATGCACAGTAAATTTATCCAATGCAACATTGCTTTCGTTTCCGACACCTGTGATATAGTAATTGATGGTATCACCCCAAGAGCAAGTACGAGTATCTGATGTTTTCTTGATACCCACGCTCAAACGGATAGATGGATCTTTTGCAACCACAGATGCTACTTGTCCTTGTTTCTGAATGGTTACTTTCAGTGGTGTTGGATTGATACCATACCAATCTGGTGCTTTCACTTCTTGCAATGTATATGTACCAATTTTAATAGGATTGGAAATTGCAGTACCATCTGCACCTGTTGTGAGCTGATCCACAGTCATACCATTTTTATCTATGATATTGTACACTGCACCTGCCAGTGGTGTGCCACTGTCCCAACCGGTATGGTTGTTGTAATCTTGTGACAACTTCGTCAATGCGATTTTGCCTAAAATGGGCTTGTCTGTTAATTGTAGAATGGTTGGAACACCATTTCCTGTGATTTGGAAATTGTAAATGGTGGCATCACGCTCATAGCCCTCTGGGGCTGTTTTTTCTTGTACGGTATACCAGCCTTCTGGCAAACTGCTGATATTGATGATACCATTTTCATTCGTGGTATATTCACCAATGACTGTATGCAAACCGTTTATCATAGCATTGGCTGCATTGACACCTGCCGCCATAACGGTTTGACTATATTTGCCCGTTCCTTGATTGAGTGCTGCAATGACATAGACAGCACCCTGCACTGGTTGCCCTGTCACAGCATCGGTTTTGATAATCTGGCTCATGCCCAGTGGGTCATTGTAAATGACAACTGTTTGTTGATTTCCAGTTCCTTCCAGATATTGTTTGTCTTGGTCTTTCACAACAATATCTTGTTTGTGACTGTCCATTTGATAGCCTCTGGTGCTTTTGTTTCTATGATTTCATAAGTACCTGCTTTCAGCACCACGTTAATCACACCATTGTTGTCTGTGGTGTATGTACCAACCAATACACCTGCTGGTGTTCCGCCGGACACCGATGTACTGGAAGATGCTCCTGTATGCCAGATTTGGAACTGAGCACCCTGTAACGGCTGTTTTGTTTGGCTGTCAATTTTGATAATTTGTACACCCAACTGTTTCTGGTTATAAAAATCAACCGTATGTGTCTTTGTATTATTAATTTCAATGGTACCACTTTCGTCTGTGGTATACAAACCGTTTCCAGTGCCAACAACTGTACCATCTGCATGCTTAATTTCAAATGTCGCACCAGCCAACAATTCTTTGGTGTCTGCGTCAAATTTGCGTATTAGCAGACCGCCTTTTTTGTAATTCTCAAATGTCAAAGTCTGCACTTTGTCACCTGCTTCTATTTTAATGGTTTTGGGTTGTTTGGATAAAACATAGCCATCTGGGGCTTTTGTTTCGGTTACGATATAAGAACCAGGTGCTAAGTTTGGTACTAATATGTTCCCATTGACATCTGTTGTATATGTGGGATCGCCCACCACTGCACCATCTGCGGTTGTTACTGTAAATTCTGCGTCTTTCAATGGCTTTTTGGTTTCTCCATCTACTTTCTGTATGGAGATATTGCCATAGGGATAATTGCGGAATACCACTTCTACAACACTTGTGCCATCTGGTTTCAGATTAACTGTCTGCATATCCGTTTCCGCAATGATATAATTGTTTGGTGCTTTTGTTTCTCGTACTGCATAGGCTCCTGCTTCTAGTCCTGTAATAACAACAACACCGGAATGGTCTGTTGTGACTGTACAAATGAGTTTTCCATTTTGTCCACTGGTTTCGCCTGTGATACGGAACACCTCAAATGTCGCACCGTCCAGCATTTCTCCTGTATTGGCATCGGCTTTTTTGATGACCAAACTATTCAATGGATAATTGACAATCCCACCAATGACAGGATAATCTGCACCACTGGTGATTTTGAAATCTGTTTTTGTATCTTCCGGTAATGCACCATCTGTTTTCAAATAAGAGTTTTCCCCTGGCTTCAGATGAATTCTTGTGACAGGGTTGGTTGGTTTTTGATAACCAGGTGCAGGGATTGTTTCTGTCACAATATACCAACCAGGTTCTACATATGGGAGTTTGATATGTCCATCTTTGTCTGTGCGGAAAGTGCCGATTTTCTCAATACTTCCGTTTGTTTTTTCATGTGAAATTTCAAATGTGGTGTTTGGAATACCTTTATTTGTCGTACCATCTATCTTTTCTACAATTAGAGTGGGACGTTTGGTATTTTCAAACAATATTGTTTTGTTATCGCCAGCTTTGAGCTTTACAATTTGTGGTTTTTTGTTTAGGATATAAGGCTCTGGTACAGAGATTTCTGTGATTTGATATGTACCTGCTTGCAGGCCCGGTATAGAAATGACACCTTTTTCGTCTGTTGTGACGGTTGCAGGCTGCACACTGGTATCGTCTGCCAGTCGCACTTCAAACACAACACCTGCGATTGGTTTTTTTGTAACACTGTCTATTTTTTTGATGGTTAATTCCGGTAATTTGATATTGTCTACTTTTACAACAATTTCTCCATCGCCGGGTTTTGCCACAATCACCCTGTCTGGGCTTGTTTTGTCAGAGAACATATAGCCCGGTGGTGGATTGAGTTCTTTTATCACATATGTGCCAGGTTTTACATGTCCAGATGTAAATTGTCCTTTTTCATCTGTCATACCTTCTGCCACAGGACGTGCCGTATCTGCCTGCTCATAAATAGCAAATTGGGCATTGGGCAACTTCTCGCCTGTTTGCTCATCGTATTTCTCAACAATAATGGTTGGCATTTCCAAATTCGCAAACAACAAAGATTTGTTATCACCAGCATTTAAACGAATGTCTTGGTGTTCTTTTGATAACACATATGGTTCTGGTACAAATACTTCTGTCACAGTATATACATCTGGTTCAAGATAGCCAAAGTCCCCGCCTTTCATACCAACTGTGACTTTCCCATCTGGCCCAGTTGTCACTGTGCCGATTTTGGTACCATCAGACTTTTTGATTTCAAATTTTGTTCCTGGAATTGGCTTACCTGTTTGTTTGTCAATCTTTTCTATGGTTAAGATAGGCTTTTTCAAGTTCTTAATCACAACTTGTATGTTTTTGTCTTTATCCAGATGTACAATTTCTGGACAATCAGTAATGGCATAGCCCTCTGGTGCTGTTATTTCTGTAATCTTGTAAGTACCTACGGGAATATTTTTCAATGTTGCCACACCATCTTTTGTAGTCACTGTTGTGGTGTAGCTGCCGTCTACTTGCTCTACTTTGAATGTTGCAGGATCTTTTACGATTTCCCCTGTTTGTTGGTCTGCCTTTGTAATAGTCAGCCCAGGGAATTTGCTGTTTAAAAATTTTAAACTGGGGGCTTGTCCATTTCTGACAGTCACATATTGCGGTGTCTGGTCTAAAATATAGCCTTCTACGGTTGACACTTCTCTCACCAAATAAGTACCATCTGGTACATCATTCCATGTAATTTTGCCTTGTGCGTCTGTTTTTCCAGTTGCACGCCATGCACCTTTTCCATCAATCTGTATGATTTCATACTGCACGTTTGGAATAGGATCGCCTGTTTCAGCATCTTCTTTTTCTGTGATGACCGTTGTAGGGGGATAATCAAGGAATGTTGCAGTTGCATCTTTATCCGGCTGTATTGTCACTACCAATGTAGTCGGTGGTGTCAGTTGATACCCATTGTTGGTATCTCGTTCAATGACGGTATAAGTGCCTGACTCTGTGATATTGGGTATCCATTCCCCATTCTTGTCTGTTGTACCACTGTCTACCAAATGTCCTTGTGAGTTATAGCAGTCGAAAGTAAAGCCTTCCAATGGTGTTTTTCCATTGGTGGCATCCCGTTTAACCACACGCAATTTGCCTTTGCCTGTTTCATCTGGTGGTGGCGGTGGTGGATTACCTTTCTCTACAGTAAAAGATATCGTAGGGTTATCATATGCCCCCCAGCCAATATGTAATTTTGTGTATCTGGACGACTGGTGCGTCCATATAACAATATTTTCTTGTTTTGCTCTGCAAACAACCGAATTTCTTTGGTTAGTTTATATTCTGGTGTACTGGGTTCTGGCAATATTGCCTTAAACTCTCTGACATTTGCAGGCAATGTATAGCGTTCATTATTGCTGGAAGTGGTTTTTTTTGGATATTCACTGCCTTTCATATCACAGATTTTCAAACCATCTGTGAACCTGCCACCTGCTGCCATTTCCACGGACATGTCTGCACCAGCAACATTATTTTGTGTATTGCCAATTTTGATGACCACTTCATAGTTTGGTTCTACCTTAACTGGATCTTCAGCAGTCAATGTTACTTGGCTTTTTCCAGAAGAAGGTTTATATTTTGCTGCTTTCTGATAAATGGATTTTGTAACAGCCACTACTTTATCCCGTAATGGCTTTGGATAATTCTTCGCTCCTTCGTTTTGTGACCAAGTATTGATGCCGTAATTGTTGTGAATACCGGACCATATCGCCATCTTGGTTGCCAAATATGCGGCATAATTTAATCTTTCTTGACTTACGCCAAAATGTGCTGCATTGTTTCCGAATAACGTTTCTGCCTTAACGGTAGGATACCCTGCATTGACAGCACCTTCCAAAAACTCTGCAACGGTGTTACCAGCACAAGAAGGAGAGTCTGCACGTTTCCCTTTTCCTCCGGAACCTCCAGCATCTACAATGCAATCCCCGTCAAATTTTTCAACGGTAATATCATAATCGGCTGTATCCCCATATCCGGGCTTTGCCGGATTAACACAGTATGCCTGATAGACCTGTTTGGTAGTTGGGTTGGTCCAACTCACCTGTGCAGGTGCAAAGTTGTCATAATCGACATAACCATTACTTTTCATAATAGGTTCTCTGACATTTAAATTGGTAACTGTTAGTTTTTGGTTTTTATGATAGACTGTGCCACGTGGTTCTATATCCTGATTTGCAAAGGCAGTTATCCCACTTGTCATAGTCATCACACCAGCCATCGTCAAACATATGAGTTTTTGTGTGACTTCTAATTTCATTTTCTGTCTCCTTTCTGTTATATCTTGATGTTTGTTGTTCTGTTTTCCGTAAATCACCTCTTTTTTTGTATGAAAAAAGCAGATAAATTTATCTGCTTTTTGAAAATAACACTATTTACTTTTTCAAACTTATTTTTCCATGATATAGCCTATAAATGGCTGTCTTTGGATAAAGTCATCAAACGGCAAAACTTTTACTTTTGCATCCTGTTCCGGACGATATCTTCCATCATGACCATTGTTTGCTTCTGTAAAATATACGGTTACCGGTTTTCCATCTGCATCATAATCTACCCACTCTACAAACAGAGCATGTCCTTGATACACACCAATACTTCTTGGTTGGATAGCATATGGATCGGTTGTTGCTTTGATATAGGATAAATTTTTAGTTTGTACATTGTTAACCCAATTTTCAACACCATTTCCCCAATATTGTTCGTAAAGTGTACTAATCCCAACTGTTTCTAAAAAACGAGCTCTTGCATACCATGTGCATTCTCCGATAGGTCCTATTTTACGATATGGTATTGTGTAATTATCCAAATTTGCTCTTTTGAAATCGCTGCCCAAATATGCCCCTTTGCTTTCATCAATCAAGATATTTGCTAAAACTTCGCCTTCTTTAGGTGCTTCTGTCAACGGAGGTTGTCCATCATTATGATAATCCTCAAAGCCAGCAATAACCGGTGTTCCCTTTTTGTTAGTATCTGCTGTATTTTGTGTGTTATTTGATGCTGTATTGTTTGTATCACTTTCAGCTTCTGACGGCTTTGTTGTTACTGGATTTCCACCGTTTGCTCGAATATCATTGAATATTTTCATCAAATCAGTGCTAGTTCTTTTGACATCAATCACCTTTGTGTCATCATTCCATTTTACACTTACACCATCAAATTTTTCATTAAATGGTGCATCTAAGATACCACCTTTTGCGGTATCTTCTACAGAAATCATTTCTCTTTCAAAAGCATTGTCACTTGCTGCTGCAAAGTCAGCCAGCTTAAAGTAATATCTGCCATTCAACAAAAAGCATTCTGTGTTAATCACAAAACTGTTGTATGCCAATTCGGCGTTTTTCATCTATACAGTAGCATTTTTCTGCGTTAATTTTTCCATTGGCTTTTTGGACTCAGGTTCTACCGTTGAGTCAACCATCAAACCAGTTTTTCCGTTCTTGTAATCAAAAATCCACATATTCAGATTGTTTGTAATATCTCTGGCTCTTACATAATTGTACCCATCAATGTTGTAACACTGAATGTTTTGTACCGGTCCACCATTGAAGCTCACTTTGGCTGTATTCAAGACGGCGGTTTTTGTCCCCGATGCGGCCAGAACTGGCACACTTGTCAATACCATGGTTGCGGCCAACATGGTAGCCGCAAGTTTTTTCTTTTTCATAATACGTTCTCTCCTTTTTCTTTCTGTTTCTTATTTTGAGTATGTTGTGTTTATATTGTATCATGTCGAAACAGTAATTTGTTGAAATTGGAAATTTTTTTTATTTTGGAAATTTTTCTATTTACTTGTGTTGAAAACATTGTGTTGTTGCAACTGTTTTTTCGGTATGGCACGTTCCAAATATGCAGTCTTGTTTACCGCATCCCATTTGACTTGGAAGTTCAGTGCATTGCCAATCTGTCGCAGTCCCACCATCAGTGTTCCCTGGTAAAAAAATGGGGGTGTATCTGTTGGAACTGTCATGGCATCATATTTCCACATGGTATAAGAACCAACTTCCACTTTGATTGCACCATCGTTAATTTCAGCAGTCAAAGTTTCTTCATCCCAAGTAACAGAATAGCCCAGTTGTTCTGCTACAAAACGCAACGGAACAAATACCCTGCCATCGACTACAATTGCTGGCGTATCTCTGGGTGTACACTTTTTCCCATTTATCATAATTGTTACAGGGCGTACCTTTTGTTTACCTTGAAACTGATTGACTGCAAACGGTTTAGCTACGGCTTCTCTGGACCACAGTTCTGCTTTTGGCTGTTCTGTTACGGAAATTACATCAGAACCAAATGAGCCACCACTAACATAATCTGGTGCGTAATCTCCTGTTGTGGTAATATATCCATTTGCCTGTCCTTGCAACTGGTTTGTATTGGTACTGGTATCGCCACCAGCACTACCCGTTTTATTGAAAAAATCTGTCTCATTTTCAAAATACTGTACTGTATATCCACCATCATTTGCCAGTACATGCAGTGGTGATAGTGTCATTGCACAGACTAACAAGGTACTCAGAGCCACATTTTTTTCAAAGAAATTCACCTCCGTAGTTCATTTTCTGTTTATTCTTCTTTTTTCGCTTGAAAATCGCAGTAACATCCTCACATAGAAAAACAACAAAAAAAGTAATGAGCAATATCTCTCTTGGAACAAGCAATGCACCCATGTTGAAGTACACAGCTGATATGGTAAGCAAAACAATACACCCAAGCAAAACTATTTTTATGTCTAATATCCATTCTCTGAGCAACTTTTTCACTTCCTTATCCTATTTTTTACTTTTTGTTCTTGTTGCGAAACAATGCAGCAAACTCGTCGGCATAGTCCCGAAAAATTTGGAAATCCTTTTTCAGTTTTTTGTGGTTTTGCTCCTTCCAAGCATAGAAACCATATATGTTTTCTTGCAACCAAAGCACAAAAAAAGCGATTGTAAAAATCGCTGCTGGTAAAATCCATATATCATTGTTGGCATATAGCATTGCAAAAATGGATATTGTCATGCAAACCAACAAAATCAACTTGTATAGATTACGTTTTTTCATCATACCATTCCTCTAATTCACGCCTGTGAAAGTACCAATGTAATCGGTATATCCTGCACCTGCATCATGATAATCTCCACTGTCTTGGTGTTGTTGGCTATTATTTTGGTTATTGTTTGTTGTGGTAGGTCTTTGTGGTGCTGCTGTTGCAGTTTCATGATCTGTGCCTACTTGTATTGCGGTAACTGCAATACGTCTATCTGGTGCAGCATGTTCACAAGTAATCAATATCAGACGATTATCGCCATAGTCCGTAAAAACGCCCCAATCTCTATCTGAGATTGCTCTCATATCTGTTACTTGATATGTGCGTGTAACACCATTGACTGTGTATTCGATTTGATTTCCAATTTCCACATTTGCTAGATATTTGAAATGTGTGTTGTTGTGACCGGCAATGCCAACATTGCCATCAAAAACAGGGGTGTTTTCAAAATGACCTGCACCTTTTGCTAAATCACTTAACTCAACACTCCCCATAACAGGAGCATTTTTTAGGTTAATAGATGGGATACTGATTGTTGCAATAGAACCAGTTGGCTGTTTTGTTGTATGAGAGCCCGGATAAGTTGCTGTTGTTCGACCAGTATTTTGTTGTACAGTTGCGACAATTTCTGCCATATTGGGCATTGGCTCTAAGCTGTCTGATTTGACATCAATTGGTGCCAGCTCATCATCTAATGTTGCTCTGAAAGCCGTCATTGCTTCATCAAACGCTTTATCCTGTTCCATATTTTCTGTTTCTTCCTTTTCCTTTTCTTTTTCTTTTTGTGTATCTGTAACAATGTTGTTTGTATTGTCTATATGTACTTTGTTGCGTGTTTGGAAACTGTGAACAATCATTGTAAAAGCCAAAAGAATGGCAATGACACACAAACCTACACGAAAACCAAAATGATTACGCCACAAATATTTTAGCTTTCCGGAAAAATCCTCTGGTACTTCTTCCAATGTTTCCCCAATATCTTCAAGTTCCAAAACTTCTTGTATTCTGATTTCTTCTCTTTGGATTGCCATTGCATGTGCATCATTTTGTGCCTGTGTGATACGTTGTTTCACACCGTTTAGAAACTTTGTCACCTTATTTTTTGGTCGTACAAACTCATTGTCCATAGAAAACTCAGGAATTTCAGAAAAATCAATCACATCATCTTCCTGCATATCATCAGAAATTTTAGAAGAATTAAGTGCAATAT
>JAHHTV010000190.1 GCA_020024395.1 Anaerotignum sp.
GAAAAAGCAAAAGCAAATGAAAACTGGGAAAAAGTAGAAGAATTAGAAGCAGATGCCGAAGAAGATATTTCTTATATGAAAGAACAACTGGAAAAATATGAAAATGTAGATGCATATATTGAAAGTTTCAAAAAATATGCAGCAGAAATGACATCACCTGTGAGAGTTGTGGATATTCCAACAATGCTTGTGGAAGTGGATAGCGAATTTTTAGAACAAGATATGACTTGGGAGGAAGTAAAACAGTCACTTTCTGAAACACCATTTCGTTTGCCAACAGAAGACGAATGGGAATATATTTGCAGCGGTGGAGAACGTATCTTTTTCAAATGGGGTAATCAACTGTCTAATGATATTTTAGAAGAAATGTATGCTATAGGTACACCAAGAGAAAACGAACAACATGATGAAATACAATATTTGCTGCTACCTAGCAATCAGGCAACATTTATTGCATATGACTCCTATCAAGTGGAATTGTTAGACGAAAAAGGCATAGGTAAAGGCGGCGATGGTGGTTGTTCTATATGTGGTGGAGATGGTGCAATGTATGTGATACCATGTTATAGTTGTTTTTACCAAGATAGTATTCCAGACAGAAAATTATCGAATGGATTTTATAAAATCCGTCGTGTGTTGCCGATTACAGAAGTATAAAAAATACTAAAAATGTCATATTTTGGGCAAGTTTACAAAATATTTTTCTAGTCATAGTGATTTTGTATGAAAATTTATTTACAATAATGGTTGTTTCTGATAAAATAATATCAAAATGAAAATAGTTTGGACGTGAGGATATGTTGGAAACGCTACATCATTTGATGACGGAATTGGTGGAATATGCAATATTACTTTTGGAATTTATTGGGGTTATGGTAGTTGTGATTGCCTCTTTATTGGCAATTTATCGTTATATCAAAAAAGACCCACACACAAGATTGAAGTTGTGCCGTGCAATGGCAATGGCGTTGGAATTTAAGCTGGGTGGCGAAATTTTACGCACTGTGATTGTACGAGAATTTTCAGAAGTGCTTTTGGTGGGGTGCATGATATTGCTGCGTGCAGGTTTGTCATTTTTAATACATTGGGCAATTAGCACAGAAGAAGCGGAAGAAGAAGAATATGAAGAACATTGCAGAAAACACATTGAAACCATCAAACGATTGAAAGAAGAAGAATGTCAATGTAAACAAAAATAAATATTGGGAAAAAGGGCGTTTTTTGGAATGGGTATCCGAAAAATGCTCTTTTTTTGAAACATAAGGCGTTTTGATTGCACAAAATAGAAAAAGCTGATATAAATTTTATGTAAATTTCAAATAAAATATCTGTACGAAATGACAAAAACAGATAAAATAAGAAATGCAAGCATAAATAAAATAGGATAATGGGAAACAAAAGTATTGAGGAGGAAATGAAAAAGTATGATACGTTCACTAATTCAGGGGTTTTGTATGGCATTGGCAGATAGTGTGCCAGGGGTGTCGGGGGGAACGATTGCGTTTATTATGGGGTTTTATGACCAATTTATTGGTTCTATTCATGATTTGGCTTTTGGTAATATGGAAAAAAAGAAAAAGGCTTTACTGTATTTGATAAAATTGGGTATTGGTTGGGCGATTGGTATGGTGTCAGCAATATTGGTGTTGACAGCGGTATTTGAGTCACATATTTATATTATCAGCTCAGTGTTTATTGGGTTTATTATATGTGCCATACCTGTAATTATCAAAGAAGAAAAACAGTGTATGGTGGGTAAATATGGAAATATATTGTTTTTGATAATTGGTATGGGGGTTGTGATTGCAATATCGTATTTGAATGCAGGGGGAAGCTTAGGTGGTGCAGATTTGCATGATATGAATATTACAAAAGGAATTTATCTTTTTATTGTGGGTATGATTGCTATTTCCGCAATGTTTTTGCCTGGGATTTCTGGTTCTACATTGCTTTTGATATTTGGTCTGTATGTGCCTGTGATTACAGCAATAAAAGAGTTATTACACTTAAATTTTGATTATCTGCCTGCTGTGATTGTGTTTGGATTAGGGATTGTGACAGGTGCTTTGACCGTTGTCAAAGGGATTAAAGTTTGTTTAGAAAGATATCGTTCACAGTCAGTATATACAATTATTGGATTGATGATAGGGTCTTTGTATGCCATTGTTGTAGGACCAACGACATTGGAAGTGCCACAAAATGCCATGACATTGGAAACATTTCATATAGGTGCATTTTTGGCAGGGGCTGCTGTGATTGTACTATTGCAGTTGGGACAAATGAAAAAAGAGAAAACGATGGATAGATGATATTGGTATAAAAAAGTGGAGAATATTTTGAAAAGCAAAGTATTCTCCTTTTTTGTATTTATTTTTTTTGTTTTTTGGTAGAAGGTGTCATTTCAAAAGAAAGGTTTTTTCCCAATTTGTAAGCAGATTTTATGAGTTTTTTTTCGCTTTCGGAAAGTTCACGATTGAGCAATGTCATAAAATGCTGATACAATGCTTTTTTATCTGTTTTGGTTTGTTTGATTTTGGTTGCAAGCAACATATGCTCATGGAATATATTGGGTGTCATCACAAGTGGATGTACAATTTGTAATATTTTGGCAGTATATATGGCATCGTATAATGCATTATGAAATGCATCTGTTATGGGAATACCCAATTCTGTTACAGCATTTTTCAGCCCGATGGCTTTACCTGTTTCTTGCTTGAGATATTGGGAAGCAAAAGGCTGTATATTGATGTATTGATGTGTCAAATCCTCTGTTGATAAATGATGATATAATATGTTGCGAAACAATGATTTGACATCATCAGGGCCCCATGTGCATAAAATAGCGGGTTCTGTGCCAATAAATTGTAAAAAGTCATGATATGCTTGTGGAAATTTGGGTTGGTTTTGTAAATCGGTTTCTTGAATGTGCGTGATTTTTTCTACAAAAGGGTGTAAACGTGTATAGATTTGGGGCGTAATGAGCGTTTCAAATTGCTCTAAAATTTCAAATGTTTCATTTAATTTAACAGCACCGATTTGTATGATTTCAAAAGGGCATTCGGCAACAGGTGTTGTTTTGATGCCTGTTTTGAATGGAAATGATTGATTAAATTCCAAATCTAATACAATATAATGCATGAAAATAACCTCCAAGGTATGTGTATGAAAAAAGC
>JAHHTV010000191.1 GCA_020024395.1 Anaerotignum sp.
GTATCTGTCTTGTTTAAGACAAACAGAGCAGCCACAAATACCCAGATGGGCAATGTATCTGCCGGAAAAATTACAAAAATCCTATATTCTAAAATATTGCCCTTACATACAAAAACAATACAATGATATTTTGCAGTGTCGTTTGCAAATCACAAAAGAACAGTATTTTCAAACAGCATGGAGAAACGTTGCAAAAACCGTATTGGAACAAGCCAAACAATCAGGTGTATGTGTGGTGTGTTCTGATATGGCAGCCGATTTGCCACAAGAAATATTGCCATTTGCAACAGGCAAAAAATTGACTACATTGTTTGCCATAGAAGGGGCAATCATGGCATTAGAACGTATGGGAAAATCGGTTTCACAAAGTCGATGGGTGATTGCAGATGGCAAAACACCCCAAACAGAAATACTGCTTTCTTTGCTTCCGGAAACGCTCAACCATATAGCAATATGGACAGACCGCCCACAGGGGTTTATGGATTGGCAAGAAGAAATGCTTTTAGAAAGAGGAATTGTGGCAGAAGTATTTGGTTCTTGTGGCAATCCAACATTTCGAGAGGCTGATGTGGTGTTGTCTTGTGTCAAAGATGGTATTTCTATGGTGTATGCATTGCAAAAGGGAGCTTTTTTGTTGGATTTGGCTGGAAATGGGCGTTTGCTTGCAACATTGGCACAACGTAGACCAGATGTTGTCACAAGTGATAATTTTTTCTTTTTGGCAGAAAAACCCCAACAAATGGCGTATGAAGCAGAAGCATGGGCATATTGTAAAAGCCAATCATTTCGTTCATTTTGGCAAGATACACAGAAAGCATTACAAGCAAAAGAAACATTATCAGAAATGGGAATATTGCCTGTTGGCTTTCAAATTGGTGACAAACGACGAAAAATTCTGCAAAATCAAGTATAAAAACCGATTTTTACGGTATAAATCATTGACAATGCTGTCATGGGTAGTATATAATTCAGTAATGAATTTTTGGGAGGTGCAATCAGCTATCTCCCTTTTGCTTGTTTCTTTAGGGTGTAGAAACAACAAGAAATGAAAAGTACTCGCAAGGAGATGGGATAGTAATGGCAGAAGCGAAAAAAGTTGTAATGACCTATGAAGGTCTGAAAAAAATGGAACAAGAACTGGAAAATCTGAAAACCGTCAGAAGAAAAGAAGTGGCTGAAAAAATCAAAGAAGCCAGAGGACAAGGCGATTTGTCCGAAAATGCAGAGTATGACGCAGCAAAAGAAGAACAAGGCGAAATCGAAAGCCGTATTGTACAGTTGGAAAACTTGTTGCGTAATGCAGAAGTCATTGATGAAGACACATTGAAAATGGATGTTGTGAATTTGGGTTCAAAAGTTTTGGTATTGGACGTGGAATTTGAAGAAGAAATGCACTATACCATTGTTGGTTCCACAGAAGCTGACCCAATGAATGGTAGAATTTCCAATGAATCTCCTTTGGGTGTGGCTTTGTTGGGACAGAAAAAAGGTGCAACGGTTATGGCAGAAACACCTGATGGTGAAGTAGCATTCAAAATTTTAGATATTCAGAAATAAAAAATGGAATGAAGCAAGAAACGGAGGAAAAAACAGTGGCAGACCAAAACAACCAACCTGCACAGGAAAAAGAACTGACACAGCAGGAACTGAGCGAACAAATACAAATCAGAAGAGAAAAACTGGCACAAATGCAGGCAGAAGGCAATGACCCTTTTGTCATCACAAAATGTGAAGTAACACACCATAGCGATGAAATCAGAGCAGACTTTGATGCATTGGACGGCAAAGATGTTGCTATCGCAGGTAGACTGATGAGCAAACGTATCATGGGGAAAGCCTCTTTTTGTAACATTCAAGACAGAAATGGCAATATGCAGTCTTATGTAAGCCGTAATGATATTGGTGATGAAGCATATGCTGCATTCAAAAAATTTGATATTGGCGATATTATCAGTATAAAAGGTTTTGTATTCAAAACAAAAACAGGTGAAATTTCTGTACACGCAAAAGAAGTTACACTGTTGTCAAAAAGTTTGCAGGTATTGCCAGAAAAATTCCATGGTTTGAAAGACCAAGAATTACGCTATCGTCAAAGATATATGGATTTGATTGTCAATCCAGAAGTGCGTGATACGTTTATCAAACGTTCTCGTATTGTGACAGAAATCAGAAAATTTTTAGATAGCAAAGGTTTCTTGGAAGTGGAAACACCTGTATTGCAGACCATTGCAGGTGGTGCATCTGCAAGACCTTTTATCACACATCACAATGCATTGGATATTGATATGTATTGTCGTATTGCGTTGGAATTGCCTTTGAAACGTCTGATTGTGGGCGGTTTTGAACGTGTGTATGAAATTGGTAGAGTATTTAGAAATGAAGGCGTTTCTGTGCGTCATAATCCAGAATTTACATTGATGGAATTGTATCAAGCATATACCGATTATTTTGGCATGATGGATATTACAGAAGAAATGTTCCGTACCGTTGCACAAAATGTATTGGGTACAACAAAAATTCAGTATGGCGGACATGATTTGGATTTGGGACAGCCTTTTGCAAGAAAAACAATGGTAGAAGCTGTCAAAGAATATTCTGGCGTAGATTTTGATACTGTGGCAGATACAGCAGAAGCAAAAAAATTGGCAACAGAACGCAATATCGAATTTGAAGAACGTCACACAAAAGGTGATATTTTGAATTTGTTCTTTGAAGAATATGTAGAAAAGAACTTAATTCAGCCAACATTTATCATGGATTACCCTGTGGAAATTTCTCCATTGACAAAAAGAAAACCAGATAAACCAGAATATACAGAACGTTTTGAATTGTTTATTGTGGGTAGAGAATATGGCAATGCATATTCCGAATTGAATGACCCTATCGACCAAAGAAAACGTTTTGAATATCAAGAATATTTGAGAGAAGCAGGCGACGATGAAGCAAATATGATTGATGAAGATTTCTTGACCGCTTTGGAATATGGTATGCCACCTACAGGTGGTTTGGGCGTGGGTATTGACCGTTTTGTTATGCTGTTGACAGAATCTGTATCCATTCGTGATGTCATATTGTTCCCAACCATGAAACCATTGAACTAATCAAAATATAAAAAATATTGATAAATTAAGGTTTGTTCGGTGTGATAT
>JAHHTV010000192.1 GCA_020024395.1 Anaerotignum sp.
TCCCTCATGGTTGGTGCATATGTGTTCCAATTTTGCAATCAATACAGTTGGCTTTATATTGTTTGGATTGCTATAAACGTTCTTATGTAGCATTTTTGCAATCTGTTGTATGTAAGAAAGGCATAAAATCCGTATGTCACATTGTACACATAAAATATAGCAGAACAAAAAGAACCACCTGCTTGGCAGGTGGTTCTCATGATATCAAGGGTTATTCCAAATTCAAACGGTTACTCAAAAAATATACCGTCAAGCAATAGAATATCATAGCATACAAACCGGAAAATACAATCATACCAATAAACATGATATGAGAACCGGTATATGTGGATATATTCGGCAAGATCGACATGAATGGTACAAAAAGCATCAGTATGGTTCCGAGGAACTGGGATGCAAACTCAATCCCAAAGAAAATCAGAAAGAAGTACAGCAGCTTATGCTTAGGAAAGCTATGGCTGATTGCCAAAGAAGCATATATCTGCAAGCATTGCCCAGCACAAGTGACAACAAACAGGATCAATATTTCTATAAAGAAGAAAATAAAATGTATGTATTCTGTTTCCCAATGTATACTTTGTATGATATCATCGATATTTTTCACAAATATTGTCAAAAATTCAATACGGAAGGACAATATAAACAAAGCAAGACAGATGATAGCGATGGTCGCAGCATACCAAATCATAGAAACCAGTAGTTTTGACCCAATATGCTGATGAACAGATACAGGCAGTGTCATCATAACATATCCTTCATCCCGTAAAAGATTGCGATAAAAACGCTGAATCATCAAAATAAAGGAAACAATACATACACCGCAAATAGTCAATGCCAATACAGTCAGTAACAACGCCCCCAATGCATATAAAATCGGATGGCCACTGGATATTATTTGGTTAATGGAAAAATGTGCGCCGAGAGATGTTACCAATACAATCAAAAATAAAGGCAGCATAATACGGCTGGTAGCACGAAATTCATGTTTCATCAGTTTTGTCAGCATTTGAACACCTCCCTGAAATATGTGTCTACACTCATGCCTTTTTCCTCTCGGATGGCATCTACAGTAGTTTGCAATACAATATGTCCCTGATTGATAAAAATGACATCATCCAGTATTTTTTCAACATCTGCAATCAAATGTGTGGATATGATAACGGATGCCTCTGGATTGTAGTTTCCAATAATTGTGGAGAGAATATAGTCCCGTGTTGCAGGGTCTACCCCACCGATGGGTTCATCCAGCAGATAGAGCTTTGCCAGACGGCTCATTACCATAATGAGCTGTACCTTCTCTTGTGTACCCTTACTCATTTGTTTCAACCGCTGGTTGGAGGGGATTTGTAAATGCTTGAGCATTTCCTCTGCTGTATCACGTCGAAAGTCTGTATAAAAATCCTCATAAAAATCTAAAATTTGTGTGGTAGACATCCATGTTGGAAGGGAGGTACGTTCTGGTAAATAGCTTACCATGGCATGAGTTTCCTTACCAGGAGGAGTATCACAAACCAATAATTGCCCATGTGAGGGTGTCAGCAAACCATTTGCAAGCTTTATGAGTGTTGTTTTCCCACTGCCGTTTGGGCCAAGCAGCCCAACAATGCGTCCAGATTCTATGGATACATTGACATCTTGTAAAGCAGGGATGGTACCATATGTTTTGGTTAAATTTTGACAGCTCAAAATTTTCATTTTTTCATATCATCCTTTCTGGTATGTTCATGTAATAAGGAAAGTACATCTTCTTGTTGAAACCCTAGGTTTTCCATAGCGTCTAAAAATGATTGTATATGGCGTTCTGCCAATCGATGTTTTATTTGTTCAATCATTGCTTTGTCCTCCGTTACAAATCTGCCGGCTGTACGTTGGCTGTACACCAGACCATCTCGTTCTAATTCTGAAAGTGCACGTTGCATGGTATTGGGATTTACGCCTGCCTCTGTTGCAAGCTCACGTACAGAGGGAAGACGTTCTCCCAAAGGAAATTGATTTGTAACAATGCCCACCTTGATTTGTTCAATCAGTTGTGTATAAATGGGAGCATCATCAGAAAATATCCACTTCATAATCCACCTCCTGTTGTATTATTGTATTATTTACTTAATACAATAGCACAAAAATAGATTTTGTCAAGTATTTTTTTTGCTTGTGCATTTGATGTAACGAAGCACAGCAAATATAGGCGGTTTTTCTATGCAATTGTAGCAATCTGATATATAATAAAATAAGGAGATTGTGAACGATAAAAGAGGGAGAGAAGATGAGAGAGGAAGAAAAAATATTTGCAGGAAAGCTGTTTGATGCCAGAACAAAGGAATTGAAGGATATTAAGCATAAAGCGCATGAATGTTGTAGAAAATTTAACCAAATGGATGAATATGATGCAGATCGACTGCCGTTGATTCAAGAGTTCATTGGGAAAATTGGAAAAAACTATTATTTCCAAGGTCCAATACAATTTAATTATGGAAGCCATACCTTTATTGGTGACAATTTCTTTGCAAATTTCAATCTGACTGTTATGGATGACGGTAAAATATTTATAGGCGACCATGTCATGATTGGGCCAAATGTGAGCCTGTTGTGTACCAATCATCCCTTGATTGCAGACGAAAGAGTACGATTGCAGTATCCGGATGGTCATGTATCCATGTCCGAATTTGCAGGAGAAATTCATATCGAGGATGATGTATGGCTTTCAGCAAATGTTGTTGTGATTGATGGTGTTACCATTGGCAAGGGTGCTGTTGTTGGCGCAGGCAGTGTAGTTACCAGAGATATCCCAGCAGGCTGGCTTGCTGTTGGTGTGCCTGCAAGACCCATCAAAAAGATTACGGAAAAGGATTCCAAATTGGATTTGTTATACTAATCAAAGGAGTAGAAAAAATGAAATATTACTTTATCGACTTTGAAAATGTCCATAGCGATGGTTTTTATGGCATTGAACAAGTCAACAAAGGCGATGTGATTTATGTCATTTATTCAGAGCGTAGCAAGGCTTTTTCATTGGAAATTGTGGAAAGAGCAGAAACACAGGGAGGAGAGCTGAAAGCGTATAAAGTAGAAGTCGGCAGTAAAAATGCTTTGGATTTCAAACTGTCCTCTTTTCTTGGATACATTATTGGGAAATCTGATGATACAGAT